>JACMME010000007.1 GCA_014379205.1 Gemmatimonadaceae bacterium | reverse complement strand
CGGCGTTGCAGAGCAGTGCCACCGCGAGGCCCGGTTCCAGGTACCACCCGAGGTACGCGCGGAAGCCCGGGTCGCGCCCCTCGTGCTCCGCGACGCGCAGCCCGCGGTCGCTGACGAGCGACAGGCCGAGTCCGTACGTCGTCGTGTCGCCGCCCGCTAGTACGGATGGAGTGAGCATTTGCTGGACGAGCGTCGAGTCGCCGACCACCGGTTGAGCGAGGTTGCCGGCCCAGCGCAGGAGGTCGCCGACAGTCGTGAGCAGGTTCGTCGACCCGACCACGTCGAAGTTAGGGACGCTGGTCCGCCATCCCGCGCCCCGGCGCGCGTACCCGACCGCGCGGCGCGGGACGAGCGCGGCAACGTCGTCTCGGAAACGCGTGTGGTCCATGCCGAGCGGGGCGAAGATTCGTTGCGCCGCGAAGGCGCTGAAAGATTGGCCGGATACGTGCTCCACCAGGAGTGCGGCGAGGAGGTAACCGGTGTTGCTGTAGCCGTACTGTGTGCCCGGGGCGAAGTTGAGCGCCGGCTGCTGGCCGACGACTGCTGTCGCATCTGCAACGGTGATCCTGTCCTCCTCGAAGCGGCCGCGCGCGAGGATGAGCAGCTCGAAAAAGTCACGCAGCCCGCTCGTGTGATTGAGCATTTGGCGTACGGTGACTGGCGCGCCGTAACGCGTCCGGTAGTCGGGCAGCTCGGGCAGGTAGCGCCGGACATCGTCGTCGAGCGCGAGCTTGCCGTCGCGGACGAGGAGCAGCACCGCCAGCGCGGTCACGGACTTGGCGAGCGACGCTGCGTGGACCACGGTGGCCGGCGTCATCGGCGTGCCCGACTCCAGGTCTGCCATGCCGTACGCACGTTCCAGAACGACTCGGCCGCGGTGGCTCACACCGACGGCGCACCCTGGCCGGTCCGTTCCGCGCCAGGGCTCGAACAGGCTGTCGACGCGCGCGCGAAGGGCCGAATCGCTAACCGAGAGCTCCATCGCACGCGGCACGCCGCGTGGTGCGGTCTGCGCGCTCGCCCACCGCACCGCCGTGAGGGCGAGTAATAACAGGATTGCGGAAGAACAATGCAGCCGCGACAATCGCCACGCGGGTGCGGAGATAGATGGGGTGGGCGGCATGCCCGTTTAGACAGGCCAGCCACGTCGGAGGTTTGGACGTTGCGAAACGGGCTCTCTTCCTCCGCATTAGATTGCCACAACCTTCATCGGGGAAGGGCTTGCTGTGGTTCTAGATGCGTTTGGTTGGCTCGTTGGAGCGGTCTTGTGGCTGGGTGAATTCTGTGTGCGCAGCGGATTCGGCTGGCGTTTTATCCTGTCACCACGTTACCGCGCCGATACTGTCGCTCGGTGGCAAGAAGACGGTGGGCTTTACTCGAGCGTCGAGATCTTCGGCGCTGCGACCGGCATGTGCATTACGGTACTGCTCCTCGCGTGGGCCATTAGCACCGCGATCTGACATCGGCAGTGCTTGGCGCCTTGACGGAGCGTTGGGCGCTGTGCGACTGCGTTAGCCGCATCCCTGCGCCTGCAATCGGTTCTCATGCAACGACGCCAGCGACTCCTCCGCCATTTTGCCCGCGAGATCATTCCACTCGTGGCGCTTATCGGCTCATGCCGTACGCTGCCTGCGCCGGAGCGCGTCGCCAGCGCTTCCGTTTCGCAGGGGATCGCGGCAGTCAACGGTACTACGCTTTGGTATGAAGCAGCTGGTCAGGGCGCACCGGTAGTGCTACTCCACGGCGGCAATCTCGACCATCGGATGTGGGACGATCAGTTCGCGCGGTTCGCGCAGTCTCACCGGGTGGTGCGCTACGATGCACGCGGCTTCGGGCGTTCCGGGCGGGCGGACAAACCATTCGCTGCGCACGAAGATCTCTTCGCCCTCCTGCACCACCTCGGCATATCTCGCGCATCGCTGGTAGGTCTGTCGCTCGGAGGCAGGATCGCGGTCGACTTTACATTGGCGCACCCCGAAATGGTTGACCGCCTCGTGCTTGCAGGCCCGGGACTAAGCGGTTGGGCGTGGGCGCCGGACTCGCCCGACACGCTGTGGAATCAGGACGCTCGTGGTGCGCTCGCGCGCCACGACACTGTGGGGGTGGCACTGGCGTGGCTCCGCAGCGACTACATGCGCCCAGCAATGGAGCAACCCGCATTGGCAGCCCGGCTCCGGACGCTCGCGGCGGAGAACGTGGGGAGCTGGAAAGACGCGTTCCGCCACGGAGACGTGGAGAGCGTCGTCGTGCCGCCAGCAGTCAGCCGGCTGGCAACGTTGCGTGCTTCCACGCTCGTGATCGTGGGAAGCCGCGACGTGCCCGACATTCAGCGCATCGTTGACACCCTCGTGGCAACGGTGCCCGCGGCCCGCAAGCTGGTGGTGCATGGGGCCGGACATATGGTGAACATGGAGCAGCCGGCTCGCTTCACGGCCGAAGTGCTCGCTTTTCTCTCGCGCTGAGTCGAGCGCTGAAGACGATGAGAGAGGGCGCCGAGCAATCTGCGTGTCCGTTTTGCCTGCTGAACGATCCGGATGTCACAGTGTTTGCGGACGCGCTTGTTCAGGCCCTTGTCAGCCGCGCGCCAATCAACCGCTACCATGTCATCATCGTTCCACGAGCGCACTTAGAGCGATTTGCGGAAGTTCCAGCCGCGACGATGGCCGCGGTCGTCTCGGTAGCGCAACGCATTGGCAGCGCAATCGCGTTGGCCGCGACTCCGGATGGTATTACGTATATCACCGACGACGATCTGACCGGGCGGGGCTACAACCTGGTGGCACACTGGAAGCTGCACGTAATAGCGCGCTTCAGGGATGAAGCAGTGCGCATTGACTGGGCTCGCACCGAAGATCCTGGGCCGACGGTCCGCGCGTCACTTGCCGCTGACATCCGCCGGCACCTTCCGCCGCCACTTTGAGGGAGCAGCTGATGCGCAGAATTCTTTTTCTCGTCGTAACGCTCGCCCTTGTGAGCGCCATTCATCTCGAATGGCATCTGGCGCGCCCGGCGCATCACCGCTTGAGTCTCGGATGGTCCGGACACTGGCTCTTCGCGGCGGCGGCGTTTGCGTTTGCCGGGTGGATTATCGCCAGAGCATGGCCACAATCTTCAGTTCGGACTGCCCTCGCTATCGTCGCTCTCGCATTATTGCTTGCTCAGGGACTGGAGCCATTCTCGAGGTGCTGATCTACCAACGCCTCGTGGGATTTCCTGATCAACCAGAACGGTGGCGAGTCTTCCTTGTTGGACTTGCGTCAGGTATTCCCTCTGTGGCCGCCGCACTCTGGTTCTGCCGGCGCCGTCCGAGCCCACCAGGCACTCCCGCAGCTGCGTTATAGCGGGCGCTAAAATATGGAAACCGGAGCTGTCAAACCTGCGGTAACAAGAATGAAGGCGCGGCATACTTCAATCATTTCGCTGGCGCTCTACGCGCTCACCGCCTGTCCTCCAGATCAAGCGGCCGAGTCGTCTGCAAAGCCGACTGGGCCGATCTTCCGGTACGTGCAGCTCAACATCGGGCGCGTGAACCTCGCCGAGCAGCTACCGGCCGACGTGCGGGCAGCCGCTTCCGTGGGTGATGGGGACACGGTAGTCGCACTGCCACGCGGATCGTTCGCTGGCGCGGAACGAATTACCCTGTATCTCGACTCTGGCGGACGTGTGAGGGGCGCGATCTTCGACTATCCAACGCGTCTCGATTTCGAAGCCCTGGTACGCGAGTATGCCTCGCTCGGGACGCCCTCGCGTGCTCGAGTGCAACGGCGGGGAGAAGAGCCGAGCGATGTGGTGAGTTGGCAGGATACGCTTACATCGTTTCGGCTGCGACGGGATCCAAACCGAAGCGCCTGGACGGTGCGTGGTGAATTGTGGGACCGCGAGCTCGGGGAAGGACTGCGCTAGTCGAGCCGCTGAAATTATTGCGACAGGGAGAAAAGGGCGTTATGCCGATCGCTGCACTTTATGATATCCATGGAAATCTTCCGGCGCTGGAGGCAGTACTTCAGGACATTAGCCGCACAGATGCAGACCAGATAGTGGTCGGGGGGGATGTGGTTCCCGGGCCGATGCCGCGAGAAACGATCAGGTATTTGCTGAATCTCGACATTCCGGTGCACTTCATCAGCGGCAACGGCGACCGCGAAATTCTTGCATGGATGAGAGGCACGGAATCGGACACAATCCCCGAACAGTATCGAGAGGTAATGCGCTGGGTGGCGCAACAGCTTCAACCCGAACACGAAGTGGTATTGGCCAGCTGGCTGAAAACTCTCCGTCTCGACATTCCGGGCTTGGGCGAGGTACTCTTTTGCCATGCCACACCGCGAAGCGACACCGAGATATTCACCCGGCTTACGTCCGAAGACCGTCTTGTACCCGTCTTTGGCGAACTTGACGTACGTGTAGTAGTCTGCGGTCACACTCACATGCAGTTTGACCGAATGATTCAAGGCATTCGAGTTGTGAATGCCGGCAGTGTGGGAATGCCATTTGGGGAGCCGGGCGCGTACTGGTTGTTGCTTGGCCCCGACGTTCAGCTCAGGCATACGACTTTCGACCTCGAAAAAGCTGCCGAGCGAATTCGAGATACGAAGTACCCACAATCGCAGGATTTCGCGACACGTAACGTTCTGCAGCCACCAGCAGAAACGGACATGCTTGCATCGTTCGCCAAGGTTGAATTGAGGTGAAAGCGTACGTAAGACTGCTGTCTCTGGAAGACTCCACCTCAGCGATGCCTGAATAAGCGCGCTCACACCCATCCGAGGAACCGACGCATGAAGGCCTTCCACACGTACCTCATCTTCGACGGCAACGCTCGCGAAGCGATGACGTTCTATCAGCAGTGTACCGGCGGCGAGCTATCTATCCAGACGTTCGCGGAAGCCAAGATGGATGCGCCACCAGGCTCGGAGAACTCCGTCATCCACGCGCGTCTGCAGAAAGGGCCAGCCATCCTGATGGCGTCGGACTCAATGGCTGGAGAGCCATTTACGCAGGGGAACAACTTCTTTGTGAGCATAGACTGCGAAAGCATCGAGGAGACAAAGAAGCTTTTTACGGCATTCAGCGAGAACGGCAAAATCATCATGGAGCCGCAGGACACGTTCTGGGAGGCGTATTTCGGGATGCTCACGGACAAGTTCGGCATCGGCTGGATGTTCAACTGCGAGCGGGGAAACAAGGGGTAAGGCGACTGTATTCCATGGAGTTCGAACGCAGCGGACACTTCGTCTGCCTGGATGAGCCCGATCGATTTGCGAGAGAAGTTTCCGCATTCATTCTCTCGCAGTAATGGGCTCGGGCGGCTGTATCTTCTGTCGCATCCTGGCGGGGGAGATTCCCGGGACGTTCATCTACCGCGACGAGGACTGTGCTGCCTTCATGGACATTCAGCCAGTCAATCCAGGGCATCTCCTCGTTGTTCCTACCCGCCATGTTGCCTACCTGGCGGAACTGGATGCGCCGACAGCGGGACGCCTCATGCAGATCGCGCAGCGAGCAGCCGCGGCTCTGCGCGGCAGTGGCCTCCGCTGCGAGGGAGTGAATCTGTTCCTCGCCGACGGCGAGGCGGCGATGCAGGAGGTCTTTCACGTTCATTTGCACGTTTTCCCCCGATATGCGGGCGATGGTTTCGGCATGCGCTTCGGGCCTAAGTACAAGGAGCTCCCGTCGCGAGATGAGCTCGAGCTTGCCGCGGCGGATATCTGGCGTGCGCTGGGCGAGATCGGCACAACCGCTGGCTAGATCGCTGTGAACGGCAGATCAATTCACGATTGCCCGGAGTTCCCGCGGTGTCTTGCCTGGTTCGCAGCTTTACGTGGCGTTTGACCGTTCCGTCAATCGCAAGGTGCGGCAGTTTGCCCGAGGTAATGCGTGCTTCTTCGCTGGCGGATTCCGGGGGAGATCTGGCCCGGCCTGATTGCTGGCCTGCTTAGCGGACTGGTTGGTGCGCTGTTCTTTGCGGCAGCGCACGCCGTTCTGATATTGCCGATCTGGTCCCGCATGGGCTCGGGTCTTGTATTTGGCGCCCTGGCTGGCATCGCCGCGGGCTGGGCGCTGGCTGAGAACTACCCTGCGCACGCCGGTTTGTCATCCAGGGACACCCTGTGGCTCGGCGCTCGCTTCGGCAGCGTACTCTGGCTGCTGGTTTCGCCAGTGACGGCGGCTGACGCGGTCCTGCGCGCCACAGGCATCGCGCCGCGCCTGGAGCTAGTTGCCGTCGGCGTCGCGCTCGTCCTTTCGCTCGGCGCTGGCGCTTTCTTCGGGTGGCGCAAGACGCGCCGCCGCCGCGGAATGATCTCGGGCGCCGTCGCTACGTTGGCTCTCACCATAGCGATGGCGGGTCCGGTTCCCGTCGCGCGCAGCCTCCGTGCGTTCGGGATATTCCTGGCTGTGCTTCCGGCCGCG
>JACMME010000063.1 GCA_014379205.1 Gemmatimonadaceae bacterium | reverse complement strand
ACGGCGATTGTAAGCCCGGGCGTTCGGGTGATCGAACGCCACGCGTAGGCAATGTCCTGCCGCGGCACGTCAAGGGAGCCGAGCCAGGTCATCCGGCGAGTCTCTTCTTTGTAGTACGTGCGATTGCCAAACCGCCGGTGCGCTCGATTGACGTCACCCTGCTGCATGGCATCGAGCTCCACGTGAAAGCGCATCTCTTCATCCAGCTCACGATCATACGCGCCGGAGTTGAACAGGGTGCGCATGCGGTGCCTCAATCCATGCAGCCATGACATCAGGCACCTCCGTCGCGCCCGAGAACGCGGTCGATCGCCAGCGACATCTTGTCGAACTCGGATATTTCCTGGCCGAGCTGCCTGCGGCCGGACGCCGTGATTGTGTAATAGCGAGCGCGCCGTCCCGTGGGGGATCGCCCCCATTTGGATGTCGCCCATCCAGCGCGCTGCAGCCGCTCCAACGCCGGGTAAAGGGAGCCTTGCTCGACGCGCAGTACGTCTCTGGAGATGCGCTCGATGTGCTGCGCTATTGCATAGCCGTGCAGGTCGCCCACGCTGAGGGTCTGGAGGACCAACATGTCGAGCGTACCCGGAAGCAAGTCACTTTTGGAATTGCGAGGCGGCACGGAGGATATGTAGAGAGTCTACCTGTTATAGTCAGACAGTCTACATATCCAATGGCTCAACCGCAAGAGATCGGGAAACGGGAATCGGGAGTGGGGAGTTTTCAATTCCCGATTCCCGATTTCCGTTACTCGAAGACGGCTACGTCATGCAGTCGTTTTTTGCAGGATCAACGAGCGCACAAGCCCCCTTACCGCCAGAACAAGCCAGATCAATGACAAGGGAAGGATCGGATACCACACCGTATGCCAGTCGAGCCGGCCACCCAGGTTGATCACCGAGCGCAGTCCGTTGCCCTGGTTCCAGAAAGCACCAGCCACGACAGCCAGGCAGATAGTCGCGGCAATCAGAACACCCGAGGGCGCCCCGGCGAGCACATCGGCGCGCTTTGGCCAGACCCGCTCGCGCAGCTTCTGCCAGTCTATGTATAGCGCGTACACAATGAGGATCTGCGTAAACGTAACCGTTAACCAGATCGCTCCCACTGCGTGAAAAACGACCGCCAGCGCAAGAAAGAAACTGCGGAGCGCGCGGCTGAACAGGCCAAGAAAGAATAGACCCTCGAATACGATTACCTGGTAAAGCAGTCCACGGTAGAGAGCGGGATTCCCGGAAACCAATGCGGCCAGGGGATTCAGAGGCAAGCCTTTGATGGTGGCATCCACATTGTCTTCGAGCATCAGATCGGCCATGAATCGCGGCTGATCCAGCCACGTTCCCCCAGCAGCTATCTTGAGCAGCGCGGCCGATAAAAAAAGCAGCCCCAGCATCGCGAGCACGGCGCGCGCCGGTATGAAGAAGGCCCCGAAGGAGCTCGACGGCTCAACCAGCGGTTTACCAGCGCGCCGCTCGAGCAACGCATCCAGCGAGTACGTGGCGCCCCAACGCGCGTTGCACAACAGCATGAAAAGTGGAATGTAGAAGACGAGAAACAGCGAACCGCGCTCCGCGTCGGCCCTAGTGTGAAACGCCTCCAGCACGCAGCCACCGATCAGCACAAGGGCAGTAACCGGACGGACTTTGAAGCCGATCATGAGCAGGACCAGCGCCGCAACCAGGCTGGATTCGAGCAGCGCCAGCAACTCCGGCGTTACCTCGACCGGAAACAAGCCAAGTAGAAATATCCTTTTGCTGTGAAGGTCGGGAAATCCCGCCATGCTGGCCGCGAATTGGAAGCTGGTATGCCAGATGTAGAATGCCGAATACAGGATTCGGAACAATCCAATTCGGCCGGCAGCGTTCGGTTCTGGCGCGGTGAACCATCCATCGACGAGGGCATTGAGTTTCCTGGCCAGGTTCACCGGCGCCCACGCTGGCCATAATGCGCTGCGGAAAAGCTGCCAAGTAAGCGGACTTCCGCCGGCCGGTCGCGACGCAAAGGCGGCAGCTCAAGCGGACTCACGTCCCATGACACTCGCCACCCCTGAATCTCTTGTATTTCGACGTCTGACATTCTGAGATTCAGCAACCGAACAAGATAGCTTCGGTCGGAATCGCGATGCTTTGGCGGCGTGTCGTCGAAAGCGTGCAGGAATAGTATGTCGGCAACCTCGACTCTCTCAGCGGGAAAGAGATCGATTGACGAGACTGCGTGTGTGTCGCCCTGAACGCTGATTACCTTGAGCTCGATTATTGAGGCGCGCGCCGGAGGAAACGCAGTCGTCCGCTTGCTGTACATCGCCCATGTCGCGATCGGCCAGGCCGCCTCCCGCCTCCCAACGAAGACCAGGCCGATCCCCAATATCACGATGACGGCTTTGGTGAGACCTAGCTCTCTTCGAACGCTGGTGGCGGGAAACGCGTCGGATTGACCAGAGCTAGGCATTTGTATCTCTGCGCTTGCGCCGCGATTGTTGGGACTGAAGGCGACACCCCCATCGCGAGATCATACCAGGACGCGATGGGCGTGTCGACTACTCCGTCATTTTTGGAAGCGAACGGGAGGCCTACGCGCGCGCGGACTTCTTTGCCCGAACCCGTCCTCGTTTCACACCCTTGGCGATCCCGATTGGTACGATGTCCGGTGCGCTTTCCGCTGCCACACCGCAGGCCGAACCTACCGAAACCAGCTGACGCGGCTGCTTGTAGACATACCGCTCACCCGCGTAGTTGCGGAATACCACTTCGTCGTCATTGATCTCCTCGACGTATTCCGGCAGGAGCGGCACCTTTCCGCCGCCACCCGGCGCGTCGATCACGAAGTGGGGTACTGCCAAGCCGGACGTCCAACCCCGAAGAGCCTTGATGATCTCGAGGCCCTTCTGTACCTGGGTGCGGAAGTGCTCGCCGCCGGCCACCTGGTCGGCCATATATATATAGTATGGGCGGACACGCGCCTTTAGCAGCCGGTGCATCAGCTCCATCATGATCTTGGGATCGTCGTTCACCCCTTTGAGCAGCACCGTCTGGCATCCCAGGGGAATACCGGCTTTGCTGAGACGGTCGAGCGCGGCAACCGCGGCTGGAGTGAGCTCATCCGGGTGGTTGAAGTGCGTGTTCATGAAGACCGGATGGTACTTCTGAACCATCTCGCAGAACTCCGGCGTGATCCGCTCAGGCAAGTGCGAGGTGATGCGGCTGCCAATCCGGATGATCTCGATATGGGGAATCTCCCGCAGCTTCTGGAAGAGATACTCCAGCCGCCTGT
>JACMME010000001.1 GCA_014379205.1 Gemmatimonadaceae bacterium | reverse complement strand
TGCAGCAGGCTAGCCAGCCCCGCCCGTCGAGACTGGACGCACAGACGGGACGTCTTCGTCGCGGACTGGGCGGACGTCTTTCACGTCAAGCTGTACCACTGCCTGTGTTCGGCCAGATGCGCGCACGAACTCGACCTCGAGTTCTCCTTCGTCGTAGTCGTGTACAACCACGCCCAGATCCCCCCGGCGCAAACTGTGCTCCGGGAGATCGCGCTTGAGTACAACAGTGTCCAGTTCCTTAAACGTCACCATTGACTCCAGGGATATGCAGTCACAAACCGCGGGAAGCTGTCGTCTCCTCGGACAATCCAGATCGTCACAATGTGAAGGGGACGTCCTGACGGTGTTTGAAGAATACCACGAACATGGAATTTCCGCCCAAATCGGTCAACGGTCATCAACTCAGCGGTACCTTGACGCGCAACTACTTTCAAGTCTCGTCGAAGTCGCCTCCAATCGGCGCGATGATAACCGAAGGCCGCGAAGAGCGCGGCCTTGTACCGGCCAACCGGATGCTCTGAGGACAGTAGATAGTCCCGCACCTTTGAAGGATCGACGTACGCATTTTGGGCAAATGGAAGGGTCATTAACCGGAGTTGCCGGCGGGACATCGTGTCCAACCTCACCGCGATTCCCGAGGCGATCGGCGAGATCGCATTGTGTGAGGAACGCCCGCCAACTGGGCAACCAACCCCTTCCTCTTACGATCGATTGATTGCAGCGCCGGGGTCTCCGCTCTGTCGACCCGCTCACGCCGCAGGCTGCGACCCCCGTTGAGATGGCGTTTCTAAGGCCGACGGCCCGCGATCAGACTACGGCGAATGCCGGGTGGGCCGGCGGGGGAAATCCGAGCGCGGGTTCCGAAGTCGTAGCGAACGCTTCGCAGACGACGCGCCCTTGGTAGCTCGAGGGTACTGGCAGTCCGAGGGCCCACACTATCGTCGAAGCGAGGTCGCACAGCTGAACCCGCTGCAGGCGCACCGAGTGGACGCCCGGCCCCGTGAGCGAGACTTCTCCGTCTGAGCGGTTCGCGCTTTCCCCTTCGCCGTAGAGGACCACGACGAACAGTGAGCCCGGATCCTTCTTCGCTGCCACGAGCAGCGACAGAAAACCGATCGTCTCATCCAAACGGTGCGTTGCGTCCACGTATTGTTGCGATGCCCAGCCGACTTTTCGCCCCGCCAGCGCGGGCTCGGGGAAATGCAGCAGCGTCAGTCCCGCCGCGCGAGATGTGATAACGCGCAGCGCATCGCTCAGAATCTGAGCCGAGTAGACGCTCGTGACGTGCGTTTTGTCGAGTCGGAGGTCCCGCTTGAGCGAATCGCTCATCGTCCCGGCGGACGTCGCCGGATCGGCCATGTACACCGCGGTCGACAATCCTTCATCGTGGAGAACGCGCGGCACCGAGCGCACACGCGACGACCCCTCGGGCACATAAAGGCGATCCCCGAGGATCGTCTCCTGGTTGGAACCAAAACCGGTGAGCAGAGAGCTCAGCACCAGGCTCGTCAATTCCTGCGAGCCTGGGAGGCTGAAAGGCGCTTGCGCTCCGCGACCAAGCAGATTCCGAAGATTGTTCAGGGCGAACGATTGGACTGTTTCCGTCCGAACGCCCTGGAGCAGTGCGACGACAACCCGGTCGAGCTTGCGACTCGCCCGTATTGCGGGGGACCAGTTTCCGCCTCGCCTTGGAAAATCGGATTTCACTACGCTTCCGTTCATGGACGCAGAATCGCCGCCCAATGAAAAGGTTTCGAGACGAACGTGAAGCGATTCCGTACCGCGCCGGGGCTTTGACTGCCTGACGTCCGGCCTTTTGACCGGATTCGTGCAGG
>JACMME010000062.1 GCA_014379205.1 Gemmatimonadaceae bacterium | reverse complement strand
GCTTCAAGGGGTCAGAGTCGTTGAAAGGGTTGCCTTCAATCAACGTACAAACCGCGACTCCCTATCCTCTACGGTCTTCAACGACTCTGACCCCTTGAAACCGCACAATGGGTTTCAACGACTCTGACCCCTTGAAAACCCGCAATTCAACAACCGCATCTCCGCGCACAGTTATCTTTACACTCCCCATCTTCCATCCCCCATCTCTACTCCCCAGTCCATGCATCGCTCCGCCGTTCGCCATCTCAAGCGCTCCGACCCCAAGCTCGCCGCTTTGATCGAGCGGGTTGGTCCTTGCCGTTTTGAGACGCGGAGCGAGGGGACGCATTTCGATGCAGTCGCGCGCGCAATCGTGTATCAGCAACTCTCGGGTAAAGCCGCAGCCACGATATTGTCCCGCTTTCACGCATTGTACGGTGCGCGTACTCCAACTCCCGATGAGTTGCTCTCGACTCCGCTGGAGACACTGCGTGCGGTAGGTCTGTCACGCCAGAAAAGTGCGTACCTTTACGACCTCGCGGCGAGAACGAAATCGGGTGCGCTTCCGATCGATACCCTTCAGGATCTCGACGACGGCGAGATCATGGTGGCCCTCACTGGTGTAAAAGGCGTTGGCCGGTGGACGGCGCAGATGTTTTTGATGTTCCGTCTGGGCCGGCCCGATGTTCTTCCTGAGCTCGATCTTGGTATTCGGAAGGCGATTCAGCTCGCTTACGGTATGCGCAAGATGCCCACACCGCGACAGCTGGCCATGCTTGCCGCTAGGTGGCGTCCGTACTGCACAATCGCGTCGTGGTATCTGTGGCGAAGTCTCGACTTGCCGAAGACCGGAAGTGTAAAGACTGCTGTAAAGCGTCCCGCGATCAAAGGACAGCGCAAGCTGAGCCGCGCAGCATCCAAGCCCAAGCCGGCAGCAATGGACTTGTAAAGCCGAAGCATCCCGAAAGGCCGTGGTGCGTACTGCGTGATCGGCCAAGATACTACTTTCTTTACGCGCGCGCAGCACACAGCACGCAGTACGCAAGCCCGAGATTCATCCGCAATCCGCAATCCTTTACCATGATCCGCACCAGCCTCCCGACTCTTCGCCTCATCATTGCGCTCCTGCTCGCGGGAGCTTGCGTCCCATCACTACACCCGCTGTACACCGACGCCGACCTCTTCCTCGACAGAAGGCTCATTGGCAGGTGGGTGGGGGTGGAAGACAGCAGGACACCCGCTACGTGGAGATTTGAGCGTTCCGGGGATGATGGGTATACGCTTACGCACACCGCAGAAGGAAAGACCGCACGATTCAATGCGCATCTTGTCCGCCTGCGCGACTATGTATTTCTCGACATCCAGCCGCGACAGGAACCCGGAAAACTGAACGAGGTGCTCGAGGCGCATCTGGTTGGTGCTCATACCTTCAGCCGAATCTGGGTCGAGGATAACCAAGTCCGCATGGCGTCGCTGGACGAGGACTGGCTCAAGCGCATGTTGCGCGAGAAAAAGTTTCTCCTCTCCCACGAGATCATCGACGGGCGCATGCTGCTGACGGCTTCCACTCCAACGTTGCAGCGCTTCGCCATTCGGTACGCGGAAGACACTCTGGCTTTCGCCCACACACAGGAGTGGCGGAGGAAGAAGTGAAGACGGGCGGTCGAAGCCGCAGGCCCACGAGCGGCTTTATTCCACAGGCCCCCGCCAAGGCGCTGGCAAAGCCGAAGAAACCTGTAAAGTCGGCACCGCTCTCACTCTTCGCTGTTACCGCACCGGGTCTGGAACGGCTGGCGGTAGCGGAGCTGCTGGAGCTTGGGATTGCGGCTCGCGAGGTCGAGGGAGGCGCTGCGTTTTCTGGCACGCTGCATGACGTCGGCCGCGCGAATCTCTGGTTGCGCACTGCGAGCCGCGTTATCGCTCGCATCGGCGAGTTCCATGCTCGCAGCTTCGCCGAGCTCGAGCGTCATGCAAAGCAACAACCGTGGGACCGATTTCTGGTGCGGGGCGCGGACGTGCGGTTACGGGTGACGTGCAAGAAGTCACGCTTGTACCACTCGGATGCGGTTGCCGAACGCGTAGCTGCGGCCATAGATGCCCGGTTGGGAAGTGTGGGCGCTCTCACTGTGGATCGGTCTGAAGACGATGAGGTGTCTCAGGAGCAAACGCTGATCGTGGTGCGCGTCTTTCGCGATGTCGTCACCATCAGTGCGGACACGTCCGGCGATCTGTTGCACATGCGGGGTTATCGACTCGCGACTGTGAAGGCGCCGCTGCGTGAGACTCTCGCGGCCGCGCTGCTCACTTCAAGCGGCTGGACTTCGGAGCTTCCCCTCCTGGACCCCATGTGCGGTGCTGGAACCATACCGATCGAAGGTTCGCTGATCGCCCGCCGGATCGCGCCAGGATTGCTGCAGGGAGGGAGCACGCGCCGCTTCGCGTTCTTCAACTGGCCTGAGTTCGACGCCGCCAAATGGGACGAGATTGTGGCCGACGCGCGTGGGGCTGTGCTGCCTTCCGCGGCTTCGCCCATTCTGGGTTCCGACCGAGATGCAGGGGCAATCGCCGCGGCTATGGCTAATGCGGAGCGTGCGGGCGTGGCCGCCGACGTCGAATTCAGCGAGCGAGCGCTGTCGGCTATCGAACCGCCGGTGTCACCAGGCTGGCTGATAACGAATCCGCCCTATGGCGTTCGCGTGGGTGAGCGCGATCGGCTCCGAAATCTGTATGCGCAGCTCGGCAATGTGGCGCGGCTGAAGCTGCAAGGCTGGAGTCTGGCGATGCTGTCGGCGGACGAGACTCTCGATCGCCAGGTTGGAGTGCCACTCGAAACAGTGCTTGCCACGAGGAACGGAGGCATAGCCGTGCGAGTACTGCGCGGGAGCTTTTAACTAGTCGAGTCCATGAGTTCGAGCCGCAACGAGTGCGGTGCCTGGTGCCCGGTGTTCGGTGCCCGGTTGTAACAGCGCGGTGTTCGGTGCCCGGTTGTAACGGCGCGGGGTTGCGGTGCTCGGGTAGGTAACGGGACGGTGTGAAGGTTACTTACGCCTCAATTTGTTCTTCGCAGTTCGAAGTTCGCAGTTCCTGCGCATCACCGTCCTGGACGTCGTACTGTCCTACTCTCCCTGCTCGGGCTCCAGCCACACACCGGCTGTGCCTTCCTCGTCATAATGCACGCGCACCGTCCAGGGACGACAGCACACCTGACAGTCCTCGACGTATTCCTGATTGGTGCCGCTTCCCGGATCGAGGCCGATGGTAACTATTTCACCACAGTAAGGGCACACGACGTCCGCCTCGGTGTCAGCGGATGCGTTACTCGGAAAATCCTCGTGATCGGCCAGATCGTCGAAGTCATCGTCCAGTGGATTGTGTTCGTTCAGACCGGCCATCGTCTCGGGATTAGTGTGCAAGCGCGTCATCTTCCGGAAATCCAATACGCTTACTGACGCGATAGGTTCCCCGGCGAATCTCGAACCGCCACCTCGCAGCTTCAACGGAAGGAAAACATCAGCCCGATCTCCGGCGCCCAGTCCGTGGCTTTGGAGGTCACGCCGAAGGCGTTGTTCAGCTTGAGGACGATGTTCGGCCTGAGAAACAGCTGCGCTTCGGTGATCAGTTCTATCTCGTCCTGAACTCCCTCGAGGGCTGCGAATACACGCACGCCTGAGGAAATCCGCTTCAGGTATTCCACTGCGACCTCGCCAATACCGACGCTGCCCTCTTCCGCGTCGTACTCAACCGCTGCCCTCAACGTTGCTGTACCCCAAGCGAATCCGCGGACGATGCCGCTGCCGAGCTTGAACTCCCAATCCTGCGTTCCGATCAGTTGCTTCCGCTTCTGCAGGGGTACAACGGCCTCGAAGTAGGAAAAGATCTCGGGACGAGTTTCGGTCTCCCGCTCCCAGCGCCAGCGCACCTGCCCTTCCACGTCTCCCAATCCGGATTCCTCGATCCTGGTCGGCACAGCCGTAGGATCATCAGGCGACTTCTCGAAAGTTGCCTTTATGACGGCAGCCTCGAACTCCAGCGCCAGCCTTTTGGAAACGCCGTAGCCGAGGAAGATCAGGCCTTCGCTCGCCCGGTACTTACCGCGAAAGTCCTGATCCAGGCCGAATCCGAATTCGTCCGGGCTGTACTCAGCGTCCTTGTCTCTGTAGTACTCAAAAAACGGATACACGATGAGCTCGCCTGGCTGGATGTATGTGCCGAATTGCGAGAGTGGTATTCCGGGCCCGCGGTCTCTCGAGCGGTCGAACCTCTGTTCCGGCTGCGCCACCGCCGGACGAAGTGTGCTTCCTAGCGCAAGCGCCAGTATGAACATCCAATAAGGCGCGACGCGACTTCTCTGCCTCCTTCGCATGCTGCACATGATGCCTCCCGGTGTTTCGTTCACCGGAGGAACAAACGAGCTGTCCAGTTTATGACAACGGCCGATGGAGCCGTGACAACAGCGCGCCGCAGAAGGCGAAAGACGCACGCCTGGTCCCTGGGTCGCTGGTCCCTGGTTCCTGGTCCCTGGTCCCTGGTCCCTGGTCCCTGACTCATTGTCATGTGCCAGGCAGCTCACGAAGGCGCTCATCAAGGTGCGCGCGATCCGCCAGCCGGTGCAGCTGCGGTCCGTAAGGGCCGAGCTCGACAACGCTGAGAGATGCTACAGGGCAACCGAGCCGGTAACGAAACCTGCCGACGTCTATTCCGAGCAAACCGCACAACACGATACGGATGGTCGCCTTGTGGGAGACGATGAGCACATCTCCGGATGCGAAACGCTGTGTCAGTTCCTCGAGGACCATTGCAGCGCGTCGCTCGATCGCGACACCGGCCTCTCCACCAGTTGGAGAGTTCCAGGCCGGGTCCGCAGTCCAGCGTACGTAGTCGTCATGAAACTCGCGATTCACTTCCTCTACCGTCCGTCCCTCCCACTTGCCATACGCGATCTCCTTGAGCTCATCGCGCTGCTGAACCTCAAGTCCGGCGAGCTCGGTGATAATGCGCGCGGTTTGCATCGTTCGCGCGAGCGGGCTGGAGTACACCGCGGTCCACGGCGTTGCTCGGTACGCATCCGCGAATGCCCGGGCCATCGCGACGCCATCAGCGGTCAGATCGGGATCGCGTCCGGATCCGCAAAAGACGTTCTCGCGACTGTCGGCTGTCTGGCCATGTCGCAGGAGATACAGCGTCAGAGTCACGGAAGCACCCACATGCCCGCAACGTTACGGAGACCGCGCAACCTGATGCAACTCAACACAGGGCGTGACTCGGGTAAACATCGAATGCCATGGGTGAACACTAACCGGCTATATTCAGCGCTCACTGATCACCGTTGCTTTTACTGTCATTGTTCATATGCCTTTTTCGTCGTTTGGACTGCATCCTGATCTTCTTCGCGGCACCAAGGAGCTTGGCTTTAACCGGCCGACCCCCGTTCAGAACGATGCTATTCCACCCGCGATGCTCGGCAAGGATGTCCTCGCTTGCGCCATGACGGGCAGCGGGAAGACCGCTGCCTTTCTCCTTCCGATTCTGCATCGCCTCATGGGCAAGAAGCGCGGCACCACGCGCGCGCTCATCCTAACTCCAACACGCGAGCTGGCAGCCCAGATCGCACAACATCTCAACGATCTGGCCGTGCACACGCCCCTTACCGGCGCCGCGGTCTTTGGCGGCGTTGCGATGGGCCCGCAGGAGCACGCTTTCCGCGTCGGAGTGGATGTCGTCATCGCGACTCCTGGACGGCTTCTCGACCATCTCAGAAATCCATACGCGAAGTTCGATCATCTCGAGGTGCTGGTGCTGGACGAAGCGGACAGAATGCTGGACATGGGATTTCTCCCCGACATACGCCGGGTGCTCAAGCATCTCCCGGAAAAGCGCCAGACGCTGTTCTTCTCGGCCACCATGCCGGCGCCGATCCAGACACTCACTCGCGAGATGCTCAGGAGCCCCGCAACCATCAATCTGGAGCGGAAGTCAGCACCCGCGGTGGGGATCACGCAGGCGGTGTATCCGGTGCGGCAGGAGCTCAAATCGGCGCTGCTGGCGGAGCTTGTGAAACGCGGCGAAGTCGGCAGCGTCATTGTCTTTACTCGCACCAAGCACCGCGCCAATCGTCTTTTCGAGTTCCTGCAAAAACGTGGCATTGCCGCGGACCGGATTCACGGCAACCGGTCGCAATCGCAGCGGACGCAAGCGCTCGCAGGTTTCAAGTCGGGTGCCTACAAGGTTCTCGTCGCCACCGACATAGTGGCGCGCGGCATAGACGTGCAGGAGCTGGAGCATGTGCTCAACTTCGATGTGCCTGCGGCACCGGATGACTACATCCACAGAGTAGGACGCACCGCACGCGCCGACGCGACCGGCGATGCCTACACTTTCGTGTCGCCGGAGGAGGAGGAGGATCTTCGCGCGATCGAGCGCGCAATCGGACGGCGGCTGCCACGCGTAGTCATAACCGACTTTGACTACGCCGCAAAGCAGACCGAGCGGCTCGAGATTCCGATTGGTGAGCGGATCGCGGCGATCCGCGCGAAAAAGGCCGAGGACCGTGCGCGCTCCAAGGCGAAGGCGGATAGAAAAGGAGCGCACGGAAGGAGTGCAACGGCCAGCGGCCGCTCTGGAGATGAGCGCGGGGCGGGCGGCAACGCTACACGGCAGGGAGCTCCAGCGCGGGCGCAGAGTCCGTATCGTGAAGACGTCGCGCGTCAGGGCTCGCGGCCGCGGCCCCAGGATGCGCGAGGAGGCCGGAGTGAGGGGGCTGCGCAGGGTAGGGGGCAGCCGAGGCGGGGCGGTTCGAGTCGCTAAAATGCGTCTCGACATTGAATCTCATCTCGAGACACTGAGCAACTGGAAGGTCCCCGAGCCTGGCAGGAACAAAACGTTTCTTCGAAAGCCAATCACGCAGCGGCGCCACGAGCCTGCGCGAAGTCACCTCGAGCAAACGAATACTGCTCTCGTCAACTCGTCCAGTACTATCTACGACAAATTGGACGCGGATAGCGCCATTCGTGAGAGGAAATTCCGGATGCTTCATCACACCTGGCGGGTGTTCTACATTCGGGTCGACTTCGTTTTCCAGGTAAAGCCGTGCCCCCGTTGCCCGGACACTATCCCGATACGTCCTGCAGGATGTTGTGGACACCTGCTCATTGATTGATGCCTGGGCTCGCGAACCTCCAGGGGACTGGCAAGCGCACAAGGTGCATGCAATGATTCCCATCAGCAGTCGTGGTTCGCAGCGTCCACGGCGTCGCATCCTCGCCATTACGAAGTCGAAGCTGATGGCGACCCCTCGACTGTAGCTATCCAGACACATGCTGCGTCATCGCGGAAACTCCTGGCTCGCGACGCGGGGAACCGCAGTGCCTGCCCGACCAGCCTTTCTTTCCAGCCAACGCTGTACCCACGGTCCCGCGAACCTCAACACAGTCGCGATAGCGAAGAATCGCACGCCGCGCCCGGCGGTTATGGCTAGCGTGAACTCCGGGAACGGTACGCCAAAGGCCCCGGCCGCCGTGCAGATGACCTTCGTCGACAGTGGTGACGTCGCGCTCAATGCCACCAACATCCATCCCCGCCGCTCGAAAAGCGCGCGGCTCGACGCGAGACGCGCTTCGCTTACACCGAACCATGTCAGCATGGGTTCGGCGAATGAGTCGAACGCATGCGCGCCGAGCAGGTACGCCAGGTGTGCGCCGATGACTGAGCCGATCGTCGCCCAAAGCGCGAGGGAATATGCGCGCTTTGCATCAGCGAGTCCGAGCGGAATAAGCAGGGCATCGCTTGGTCCGGGCACAACGGAGCCCTGTAGCACTCCCCAGCCCGCCACAGCCGAACGTGACCAACCAGACTCGGCCCAACGATGCAGTGCGTAATAGATGTCGAGAAAGCGACGCCACCCGCGCGCTGGTTGCGGCGAGGTCGTAGCGCTTTCAATGGGTGGAGTGAGGTGGGGAAGTGGCTCGGTCATCGCGCGGTCGTCATGGCGATGAAAGATAGTCGTGGACTCAGCGAGTCAGCGTCTGAGTTAACTGCGGATGTCCGTCACTCGCGCCCATGCGCAGCAACAACCGCGAGAATGAGGGGTCGGGCGGCAACAACTCCACGGCCACCGTATGACGGTCAAGGCGGAAGTCCCATCTTCTTTAGCAGCCGGACGAAGCGGGGGTCGGAGCGGATGGGGTCGTACAGCGGGTCGCGGATCCACCACGGGATGATCGAACGCTCTTCCACCGCGCGCTCGAGCCAGCTGAACGCTTCGTCTTTCTGACCGAGGCCCACGTAGACGACTGCCACTGCCTCCGGGCGTATGTACCGCGGAGCCTTTGCTGTCTTGAGCTCGTCCAGGATTCGAACTGCTTCGGATCGCTGCCCCGAAACTGCGTAGGCGTAGCCGAGTCCTGGCATGCCCCACGGTTGAGGTAACCACCCTCCCGCGAGCGATATGGCGATTTTGAACTCGGCGATTGCTTCCTTTAGCTGGCCCTGGTGCAGGTACACCGCGCCGAGGCGCCCATGCGCCCGTGCGTAATCCGGGTCGAGCTCTAACACCATTCTGAATTGCTCGACTGCCTCGTCGTAGCGACGGGCATAGGTGAGACCCAGCCCCGCGTCGCTTCTAATGGTTAGCGACAGCGGCTCGAGTTCTTGCGCGCGCCTGGCTTCCGCGATTGCCTCGTCAAACCTCCCTTGTGCTATCAAGCTGGCAGCGTACCAGTCGCGCGTCATCGCGTAGGCTGGATCGAGCTCGAACGCGCGACCAAATTCGCGCTCGGCGCCCGGCCAGTCCCAGTCGTAGTTATTTGCTACGAGCCCCAGCGTCGCGTGTGGTTGGGCCAGCGTACTGTCGAGCGCAAGCGCCTTGAGCGCCGCCGTCCTAGCCTGCAACCCACGTTCCTGGGAGGAACCGCCAAACGGTAGCGCGTACGCGTCCGCCAGCCCAGCATACGCGAGCGCATAGCCCGAGTCACGCTCGATGGCTTGACCGAAATACTCGATCGCCTGTCGGTTCCCCTCGTCGGTTCGAAGGTTCCAGAAGTACAGACCCTTCAGGTAGAGGGTGTATGCCTCCAGATTCGTCGGCCGCTGCACTGTCAGGGCGCTGCCACCTTGCGTCTCGAGCTTGATTTTGAGAGCCGCGACAACCGAACGGGCGATCTCTTCCTGCAGCGCGAAAACGTCCGCCATCTCACGGTCGTACGCTTCGGACCACAGCACACCGTTGTCCTTGGTGCTGACGAGCTGCGCCGATATGCGCAGCCTGGTGCCCTCCCTTCGGACGCTTCCCTCGGCTACCGTTGCGACGCTGAGCCGATCGCCCAACTCGCGTGCGTCGAGGCCCTTTCCCCTCAGAGCGAACGACGAGCTCCGTGGAACCACGCGCAGTCCCTCAACCTTGGCAAGCGCAGTGATCAGCTCTTCCGTCATGCCGTCGCCGAGGTATGCGTTCTCGGGGTCGGGGCTGAGGTTGGCGAATGGGAGCACGGCGATTGACCGGCCTTCCGCACCAGTAGCCGCGCCAGCCGGGTTCGTATCCGTAGCGACCGGTGAGTCCGAGACCGACGACCTTCGCCCAAATGGGCGATAGGTAACACCGATGCCGACAAGCGCGAGGAGCACTGCGAGCGTGGCGTACTTCAGCCAGTGCATGCGAGCGTGGCGCTTGCCGGCCGCAAACCACTCGCGTTGGGCTGCGTCTCCTCTGCGTGGCGCGCTGCGCGCTGGCGGCAAACTTTGGTTTGCTGAAGCGGACTCGAGCGCGCGCTGCACTTCCTCCGCTGACTGAGGACGGTCCGCCGGTCGTTTCTCCAGCAACCGCATTACGAGGTCACCGAGCGCCGGAGGCACGCTCGGGCGACGCCGTGCAACGGGCTCCGGTACGTCGGCTATGTGGGCCGCGATGAGTGCCTGCGCGGTACGACCCCGAAAGGGTGGTTCACCAGAAAGCATCTCATATGCGACAACGCCAAGTGCGTACAAGTCCGCCCGATGGTCCGTCCCGGAATCGCCGGCCGCCTGTTCAGGGGCCATGTATTGTGGTGTGCCAAGCGACACACCTGTGGCTGTCGCGGGCATGGTTGATAGCCCGGAGTCCTGTGTGGCCGCAGCGCTGAGAGCCTTGGCGATCCCGAAGTCCGTCACCACGGCGTGGCCTTCGTCGATCAGAATGTTCTCGGGCTTGATGTCGCGGTGCACAATGCCGCGCCGATGCGCATAAGCCAGGGCGTCGGCGACTTCCTGAATGAACTTTACCGCTTCCGGTACCGGAAGCTCGCCGTGCCGCGTGAGGTGCGCACGAAGCGACTCACCCTCGACGAAGGGCATCGTATAGTACAGCATCCCGCCGGCCTCGCCCGCGGCATGCACGGGTACGATATGCGGGTGCCTGAGTTGAGCGACGAGCTGGATCTCGCGCTTGAAGCGCTCCACGCTCATGCCGCCACTCATCTCTCGCGGCAACACCTTCACTACCACCGTGCGCCCGAGCGCAGTTTCCGTGGCCGCAAAGACGCGCGCCATACCGCCGCCGCCAAGCTCGCGCTCCAGCGTGTAGGCTGAGCCGAGGGTGGCCTGGAGGTGGTCGCGTAAGTCCGTCACGTCGCCAGATTCGTTCGCTTCAAGAGCGATTCAAACCGGGGGTCACCGCGCATAGGATCGGCTGCCGGAGCGGTGAGGTACACCAGCTTGTCCGACCGCTGCGCCACGGCGCGCTCGCTCCACTCGAAGGCGGAGTCCAGCTCTCCCATTGCGGCGGCGATAAGCCCAATGAAAAACGCTTCTCCAACTCCTCGCTTCCACCGGTCCGCAAGGTCGTCCATGGTTCGCTGCGCCTCTGCGCGCAAACCCGCGCGCGCACACACGTAGCCGAGTGCGAACAAAGCGAGCGGGCTCTCCGGAGCGAGCTCCGCACACCGTCGTGCCGCTTGCTCGGCCTCCAGCATCCGTCCCTGTTGTATCAGGCAAGGTGCAAGGAAGAAGTACGCCAGAAAGAAGCGCGGCTCCAGCTCGATTGTTTTCTCGCACTGCACCACCGTCTCGTCAAATCTGCGTGTCGAGTACAGCGTGTTGGCCAGGTTCGTGTGGGCAACCGGCGACAGCGGATCCAGCTTCACAGCACGTCCGCTCGCAGCGACGGCTTGATCGGCTCGTCCCAGTACAGCGAGAAGCTGACCGTACCATTGGTATGCCGCCACGTAACTGGGGTTGAACTCCAGCGCGCGTTTGAATTCCCTCTCGGCCGCGGCGTAATCCCAGTCGTGGAAGAACAGCACAAACCCGAGCGACGCGTGTGCTTCCGCCAGACGGTCGTCCAGCGAGAGCGCCTGCAGGGCAGCGGCCTTCGCTTTCGGGAATGCCTGCATCGGTTGAAGAAACCCGTACTGTCCAAGCATCGCGTACGAGTCGCCGACCCCTGCGTATGCTTGTGCAAAGGACGGCTCGAGCGCGATCGCCTGCTGGAAGAAGGTCAGTCCCGTCTTGAGCCGGTCCCCGCTACGCTGATTCCAATGGTATCGACCCTTGAGATACAGCTCGTAGGCCTGAAGATTCTCGACTCGCCTCACCGACGGACCGGAGATTGAATCGCTAATCAGCTTCGGAATGAGCGCGCTCGCGATTGAACGCGCGATCTCCTCTTCAATCGCAAAGACGTCCTGGATTTCCCGCGCGAATGACTCCGACCAGAGATAATACCCATCCGCGACGTTGATGAGTTGCGCGGTGACGCGAATGCGCTGCCCAATCCTCCGCACACTTCCCTCTAGTATGGTGTTGACATTGAGCCGGTTGCCAATTGTCCGTGCGTCCTGCTTGGTTCCCTTGAAGGCGAACGACGACGTGCGCGCCGCCACTCGCAGTGTATTGACCTTCGCGAGGGCGTTGATGATCTCTTCCGTCATACCGTCGCTGAAATACTCGTTCTCGGGATCGGCGCTAAGGTTGACGAACGGCAGCACAGCGATCGAATTGCCCGTCGTCTGACCCGCACCGCTTACCGGAGTGCTGTGGTATGCCGGACCTGTTCCCGCGGAGTGAGATGGATGCGTTGCCGGAGTCGGGGTCGCCACGTTGCTTCCCGATGAGACAAACCCCTCCAGCTCGTTCAGGACCACCTCTGCAGTGTCCGGCCGGGCGCTCGCATTCTTCTCCAGACAGCGCATGATCAGGCTTTGGAGCACTGGTGAAAGATCGGGGAGATGGTATGACAGCGGGGCAGGCGCTTCCATTAGGTGTGAAGCGAGCATCTGGTGCGGCGCCCTGTCAGCAAACGGAGATCGGCCCACCAACATCTCGTAAGCGACGAGGCCGAGCGCGTATATGTCAGCGCGGTGGTCGATGGAGGGATCGCCTGCCCACTGCTCTGGCGCCATGTAAAGTGGCGTTCCCACCATCGCGTTTGTGGCTGTCACCGATGTACGCGACACACCCGCTCTCGTCGCCGCGCTCAGCGCCTTTGCTACCCCGAAGTCCGCGATCAACGCCGAATCTCCGGCCAGCAGAATGTTTTCCGGCTTGATGTCCCTGTGAATCACACCATGCGCATGCGCGTAGGCCATGGCTTCCGCCACATCGCGGATAATGCGGACGGCGGCGTTTTCGCTCAGCGCGCCTGTGCGCTTCAGCCTCGCGCGAAGTGATTCTCCCTGCACGAAAGGCATCGTGAAAAACAGCAGGCCGTCGCGCTCGGCCGCTGTCAGCAGCGGGACGATGTGAGGGTGCTGCAGGTTGGCGGCAAGCAGGATCTCGCGCCGAAACCGCTCGATGTTGCCGCCAGCCATGAGCTCAGCCGGAAGAACCTTGACGACGATACGACGTCCCAGGGCGTGCTCGATGCCGACGAATACGCGCGACATTCCGGCACCGCCCAACTCGCGCTCGAGCCCCACCTCGGCGCCCAGCGCAGCCTGGAGCCGGTCGCGCAGGGTGGCGATCACCGCGCCGCCTTCATGCGAATCAGCCGCCGCGTGAATCAAGGGTGCCGGTGTTCAGCGCCAGAGATGACCGGCGAGCCGCCGAACCTGCCTGGCAGTTCACCGTGTCTCGACCCCCGTCGCGATTTCCACCTTCAATTTCTGTGTCGCCTTTGCGCCGCCATATGTCAGTGTCACCGTGTACTCGCCAGATGGCACGAACTTCTGACCTTCACCTCCATACTCCGTCAGCAAATCCTTTGTCGGCACGAGGTCCCACGTCACGCGGTTGAGTCCAGGCGCCCCCGCGGCCACAAGATTCGCAACCGGCGTCCCTGACGCCGTGGCGATCGCGATATTCACGGGCTCGCCAGTGAATCGTTTCACGTAGTATGTGAGCGTCGCACCCGGCGGAGGATTGGCACCGCGGTACACCGCGCTCCCACCCCAGCTTGCCCAGCCCGGCATGAGGTACGCGCCGCGCGCCGCGCGCGGCTCGAACAGATGTAATTCCTTTTGCCGCACATCTGGAGTGAAGCTTTGCAGAGCGGAAACGTCATCGACGATGTAAAGACTCCGACCGTGTGTCGCGATGATGAGGTCGTTGTCACGCGGGTGAATCATGATGTCGTCCACAGCCACCGTCGGGAGCTTGCCGAACTTTCCCCACCTCCTTCCGCGGTCGAAGCTCGCGAACAGGCCGAACTCCGTTCCCGCGAAAAGCAGATTCGGATTCTTGAGATCCTCGCGCACTACCTTGACGGGCCCATCTCCGGGAAGATTTCCCACGATGCTCTGCCACGTCCTTCCTCCGTCGGCCGTGCGATATGCGAGTGGCTGGTACTTCTGCGAGCGGTGCGCGTCGACAGCCAGGTATGCGACGCGCGCATCGTGCGGACTCGCTTCCACGCGACTTATCCACTCCCCCTTCACGGCGGCAGGAAGACTGGAAGTGAGATCGGTCCAGCTCTCGCCATCGTTCTCGGTGATCCACAGCTTTCCGTCGTCCGTCCCCGCCCAGATCATCCCTGCCTTTACTGGTGACTCGGCGAGCGCATAAACGACGCCGTAGTTTTCCGCGCCGCTCCCGGTCGCCATGATGCGCTGCACGTTTTGCGTGGAGAGGTCAGGGCTGATCGGGCGCCAGCTCTCGCCGCGATCCGTGAGCTTGAAGACCCTGTTCCCGCCAAGATACATCGCTCCGCGAGTGTGCTTGCTGCCGATGAGCGGTGAGTTCCAGTGAAAGCGATACGCGGTTTGCCCTTCCGTGGGTTCTGGGCGAAGCTGCTTCAGCTCCCCCGTCTTGAGGTGCATGCGGTGGACGAAACCCTGCTGCGACTCCGCGAATACAATGTCCGATGAGTCGGGGTCGAAGACGCAGTAGAAACCATCGCCACCGTCGATGTTGATCCAGTCGCTGTTGAGAATTCCTTCCTTGCTGTTGGTCTGGCTGGGGCCCACCCAGTTGAGGTTGTCCTGCAATCCACCGCAAACGCGAAAGGGCGTGCTCATGTCGGCGTTTATTCTGTAGAACTGGCCACCCGCAAAACGATTGACAAAGTCCCATCCTTCGCCGCTGTTGTAGCTCTGGTACAGCCCGCCGTCGGTCCCGAGCAGCAGGCGATTCGGCGACTTGGGGTCTATCGCGAGCGCGTGGTTGTCGGGATGAATGTTCTTGAACCGGTCTTCGCGGAATGAGCGACCACCGTCCTCAGAGACGTGCATGGCATAGCCGAGTACGTAGATCTTCTTGTCGTTTGTGGGATCGACGCGGATCTGGCTGAAGTAGAATGCGCGCGGATTGAGCGCGTTCATCCGGGTCCAGCTCTCTCCCTTGTCTTCCGAGCGAAATACTCCGCCGCGCTTGCTCTTCACCTGGTCGATGTTGCTCGTGCCGCCTTCGTCGCTCTGCACGATGGCGTAGACGATCTTCGGGTCCTTTCTGTAGATGTCGAGTCCGATGCGGCCAGTCGATGCTGGCAGTCCACCGGAAAGTTTTTTCCACGTCGTGCCGGCGTCAGAGCTCTTGAAGATTCCACCGGCGTCCTTGCCGCCCGTGACGGCCACGCCGTAACTGAAAGCCCAGGGCTCCCGGTGCCGCGCGTACAGCGTCGCGTAAACGGTGTTCGGGTCCGACGGGTCCAGGGCCAGGTCTCCGCAGCCCGTCTTGTTGGCGTTTGGTGCAGGCGCGGTGAGCACCGCCTTCCACGTGGCACCGGCGTCTGTTGTCTTGTAGCAGCCTCGCTCGGCGCTGGGTCCCCAAAGATCACCCATAGCGGCGACGTAGGCTGTTTTGGGATCGGTGGGGTGCACGACGATGCGAGCGATTGTCTTGCTGTTTCTAAGACCCACGTGAGTCCATGTGGCGCCGCCATCGGTGGAGCGGTACACACCATTCCCCCAGCTGGACGAATTGCGGTCGTTTGCCTCGCCCGTACCCACCCAGACGACGCTGGAATCCGACGGCGCAACGGCTACCGCACCGACGGCGGCAACGCTTTCCTTCTCGAAGACTCCCTGAAAGGTGCCGCCATTGTCCGTGGTTTTCATCACGCCCGCAGTGCCGAGGGCGAGGTAGAAAGTGTTTGGATTCGTGGGGTCGAGCGCGATGTCGGAGATGCGGCCTCCCATGAGTGCGGGCCCGATCGCCCGAGCCTTTAAGCCCTGAGCGAGCACGACCGTCATGGTGTCGGGTTGCTCGTCAGCCGCGGGTTTCGGCGTTCTCAGCCTGCCGCTGGTTTCCTGGGCGGCAAGGATCGAGGGAGCGAGCAGCAGAGTCGCGAGTTGGAGCCGTAGCATTTAATTCGGGAATCGGGAATCGGGAATCGGAATCGGGAATCGGGAATCCGAGGCCGACGGTTGACTTCTGCGCGGCGATCCGAAACTACGCTGACGCGTCGGAATGGACTAGTGACGGTGCGTGCACGACGCCGCCACCCTATTTTCATCCCAACCCTCAACGCCGGGTCTCGCATTCCCGATTCCCGATTCCCGATTCCCGATTTTCGATCTTCGCATGCAATCAATCTCAATCCAGGGACACATTCACCACTTGTGTGGAGGCCGATATCAGAACTCGTCCGAGTCCGTAACGATTCGAGTGAGCGGAATGAGCACGACGGTGGACCGGGTTGTACTCAGGTGTTCGAAATGCGAGCATGAAGAGCGGACTGCCGATCACCGGGAAGACGCCGAGCGAGTTGCGTGGCTCGCTATTCGAAAAACGCATGGTTTGCTAACACCGAAGGAGATTCGGCTGTTGAGAGAGAGCCTCGGAATAACTCACGAGCAGATGGGGGATCTGCTTTACGGTACGCCGAAAGGGATCGTCGAGGGTTGGGAACGCGGGCGGTATCTGCAGAATCAGCAGGTCGACGAGATGCTGCGAAGCCTTGAGGACCGGCAGACGGTCGAGCGTTTGGCAGCCAAGGCGGGCGTGGTTGTAGCAGGGACCAGGAACCAGGAACCAGGGTCCAGAAATCAGGGACCAGGAACCAGGAACCAGGGACCAGTTAGTGAAGCGATCGCGATCTCGGAACAGGAAGTCTTGCCAGTGCCCTGGTTCCTGGTTCCTGGTTCCTGGTCCCTTGGTTCGAGCGAGGAGAAGCGTTAACGCATGACATCCTTGACGCGCTGCCTGGCGATCATCGTTGCGATCGTGCTGGTCGCATGCGCGCCTGCTGGACGCCCGGCGGTCGGCGCGCCCGCGAAGGGGCCGGTACGCTTTCTACTGGTCAACGACGTGTATATTCTCGACACGTTGCGCGACGGCACGGGTGGTCTATCGCGCATTGCGGCGATGCGCGATTCGCTGGAGCGCTCCGGTCCGGTTGTCTTCGTGCTCGCGGGCGATGTTTTCAGCCCGAGCCTGCTCAGCAAGTGGTACGCGGGGAGGCACACGCTCGACGGATTCAACGTCGCTGGCCTGGACTACGCGACTTTCGGAAACCACGAGTTCGAGCTGAGCCGCGACACCCTCATCGCGCGCATATCGGCGTCGCGTTTCACGTGGCTGTCGGCGAACTGCGGGCTTGCGGAGGGCGCACCTTTCCCAGGCGTGCGCTCGTGGGACACGCTGACGGTGAACGGGGTGCGTGTCGGCCTGTTTGGTTTAACGCTCACGCTTCCATACGCTCGATACGTACGCTGCACCGATCCGGATAGCGCTGCGCACGCCGCGATCATCGCGCTGAAGGCCGCAGGTTCCGATGTTGTTGTTGGCGTCACGCACCAGCGCCTGCATGCCGACAGTGCCCTGCTCCTGCGTGAGCCAGATCTCGACATGATACTCGGCGGGCACGAGCACGAACAACATACCATCTCGGCGGGGAACAGATTCCTGGTCAAGGCGGATGCGAATTCCCGGAGCGCGCAGCTCGTGACGGTCACTGCGGGTGCGGGCAATACATTCGCGCAACGCACTGATATCCTTAACGCCGAGCGCGGCATGCGCATGGATCCGGCAGTCGAGCGCGTGGCCCAGGCTTGGCGCGACAGCCTCATCGCGCGCCTCGGACCGGAGCGCGCCATAGGAACCCTCTCGGTGGAGATCGACGCACGCGACGCAGCGCTCCGCCGGCAGGAGATGCCGTTCGGCGATCTGGTAGCAGACGCGATCCGGTTCGGCACGGGAGCGGACGTTGCGCTCCTCAACTCCGGTGCCCTTCGTTTCGACGACGTGATCGCCGCGGGTGAAATCACGAACTACCAGCTGGAGTCCGTCTTCCTCTTTGCGGACGAGACGCGGATAGTCACGTTTCCCCTGACTGGCGCGCGCCTGCGTGAGCTGCTCGAGCACGGCGTTTCGGCCGCCAACTACAAACGCGGCGGATTTCTGCAGGTGTCTGGAGTTGTATTCGGTTTCGATTCACTGCGGGCAGACGGATCGCGAGTTGTCGGCGACATAACGCGCGAGGATGCGCGCCTCATTCTGCCCGCTGAAACAGTACGTGTATCCTTTGCTTCTTATCCGGCGTGCTTTGGAGGGGACGGTTACAAGGTGCCGGAGGCGAGCGCGGGGGATGCTTGCAAGACCGGCGGGACAGCGCCTCGCGCTGTTGACCTGCTCAAGGAGCACATTGTCCAACGACTCGGTGGGAAGGTGGGGGAACCGCGCGGGGGACGGATAATCAGGTTGGAGAGTCGCTAGAGAGGGCGTGCTCGATTTCGTGCCCACGGATATTTGAGAGCGTGAACGGCGCGATCTGAGCGCTGAACAAGCTCCACGGGAACGCCGAAGTAGAAGGCTTGGCGTCGTAGGCGCGCACCGAGAGCCAATTGCCCTGTGTGGTTTCCAGCGCCGGAGGACTCGCCGCGTCGGGATCGACGACATTTTCGCCGCTGGGGAGATTACCATTTATCAGCGGGAGTCGACTATTTCCTTCACGTATGAGAACCGAAGTCACGATCTCGATGACAGGCGCGCGATGCGGAAGTTGCTCGAGCACAAGTGTGTGTCGTTAGCTACCTACAAACGTGGCGGGTTCCTCTAGGTATCTGGAACCGCGTTTCGATTCGACCCCACAGGCGCAACAGTAGGGAGCGATACCACTTCCGGGAAACAACGTTCACACCGTTCGTCATCGGATATGACAAAACAGGTAAAACTTGGCATCATCGGCTGCGGTCACATTGCCGAGCTCGTCCACCTGAATGTTCTTGCGCGAATCCCGAATGTCGAGGTATCCGGGGTGGCCGACTGCGATGCGAAGCGGCTTGAACTGTTTAACCAGCGAGCACCCACAGCGCGCTGCTTCGACGATTATCGGGAGTTACTGCGGACTTCCGCCATCCAGGCTGTCGTGATCTGCCTGCCTTCCCTGCTACACGCAGAAGCGGCCATCGCTGCGTTTGAGAACGGCAAGCATGTGTATCTCGAAAAACCCCTGGCGACGAATCTCGAGGACGCCGAGCGCACGTGCATAGCCTGGAAAAAGGCGAACACGGTCGGAATGATCGGGTTCAACTATCGGTATAATCCGCTTTTCCGGGAATTGCGCGCGCACATTGCCTCCGGAAGCATAGGCGCCCTCGTTGGCGCCCACTCCGTCTTTGCCACGCCCAAGCGGGAGATTCCAGTCTGGAAGCGTACACGCACCGCTGGTGGTGGCGTTCTCCTCGAGTTCGCTTCGCACCACATCGATCTGGTACACTTCTTTTTCGGACAGGAAATCCGGGAAGTTCATGCCGAGATCAAGTCATATGCGAGCGAAGGCGATACAGCCAGCCTGCAATTCACATTGGACAACGGACTGTGCGTACAATCCTTTTTTTCATTCACGGCGATAGAGGAGGACCGCTTCGAGATTTTTGGCGACAAGGGCAGGCTCGCCGTCGATCGCTATCGTTCATCGGCGGTCGAAGTCGTAAAAAGCGGGGAGGAGTTTTCAATGCGGAAGCGTGTTGAGCGCGGGTTCAGCCAATTGTCAGGTGCCGCCTACCGCATCAAAAAGGCGCTTGCGACCGCTCAGGAGCTATCGTATCGCACAGCGCTCGGAGTTTTCGTTGATGCCGTCAGAGGCAGCACATTTGCCACACCCGATCTCGAAGACGGCTTGCGCTCGCTCAAAGTCATCGACGCGGCGGAGCGCTCGGCGCGTAATGGCACGGAAGTCCTCCTGAACGACTCACCCCATGCAACCTGAAATGTCGGTGGTTGTGATCACCCCGGACAACTTCGCCACCATCGCAAAAACGATCGGGTATCTGCACGAGCAGAACGTTCGCGACCGGCTCGAGATCGTCATCGCCGCGCCGACGAAAGTCGCGCTGCAGCTGCAAGAGGACGTGCTGCGTGCCTTTCATAGTTTCAAGGTGATCGAAGTCGGCGAAATAACTTCGACCGCGCGTGCACGCGCCGCCGGAGTGTTCGCGGCAAGCGCTCCTGTTGTCGCTTTTGTCGAAGACCACTCCTTCCCAGCGAGCGGGTGGGCGGAAGCGTTGATCGGCGCGCATCGACAAGCCTGGGCTGCGGTTGGACCGGCCATGGTGAACGCCAATCCCCTCACGCTTGCGAGCTGGGTCAGCCTCCTGACTGAATACGCGCCGTGGCTTGACCCGTGTCCGGCCGGCGTAAGATATCACTTGCCAGGCCACAACGCATCCTACAAGCGAGCGTTGCTGGTGCAGTACGGAGACGCGCTTGAGGCGATGATCGATGCCGAGAGTGTGTTGCAGTGGGACTTGCGCTCTCAGGGACACGAGCTGTACCTCGAGTCCGCGGCGAAGACAATGCACTACAATTTTTCCGCCGGCTTTTCGTGGCTTCCGCTGCGCTTCAACGGGGGGCGCCTGTTTGCTGCCGCGCGGGCGCGCAACTGGTCCGCCCTCCGTCGAATGCTCTACTGCCTGGCATCACCGCTCATACCCTTCGTGCGACTGATGCGCATAGTCAAAGAGCTGCGCGCGCCGGGACGAAGGCGGGATCTGCTTCCGCGCATTGTGCCGCTGCTCCTTGTGTCGCTCGTATTTGACGCAGCGGGGGAACTGACCGGTTATGCTCTTGGAGCGGGAGACTCGATGCGTAAGCTTTCCGACATGGAATTCCACCGGCATCGCTATCTCGCGAAGACTGATTTCCACGCGGAATAAGCGATTCCCTGACTCGTGGAATCCGGGGACTCCCCCTACCCCTGAATTATCGCGTGATCCGCGGTCCTGAAGATCTCGCGGCTCCGAAGCCCCGCCTCTGTCCACGGAGGCAGTACCAGCCGGAACGTGCTCCCCTGGCCCGGTACTGACTCCACGTCGAGTGAGCCGTTAAGCATGACGGCCAGGCGCCGCGAGATGGGAAGTCCAAGTCCCGTTCCCTGGTGCCCCTCCGCTCTGGTGAGTTGAACGAACTCGTCGAATATCCGCGGAACGTCTTCGTCCGAGATGCCGACTCCCTGATCCGTGACCTCGACCTCCGCACCACCATCGCCGAGCATTCTGGTCACGACATGAATCGGCTTCCCTTCGCCGAACTTGATCGCGTTGGACAGAAGGTTGAGGAGAATCTGGCGAACCCGGCGCGGGTCCGTGACAATGGGGCGGAATTCACCCTCGTGCGCGACCGTGATCTCCGATCCCGATTCCTCCGCCATTGGGTGCACGGT
>JACMME010000061.1 GCA_014379205.1 Gemmatimonadaceae bacterium | reverse complement strand
CATATAACGTACGTTGCAGCAGACGACCGCGTTATTGAGTGCTCGCTGCGCTCGCTTTATTGGAGCGTTCGCAGCTGAACGTTGGCGTTATGCGCACTTTGACCCTCTCGAGAGACGAGGCGTTGTGACACGGTCGCTGTTGCGCCATTGCTTCCCCGTTCTGTTCGCCGCCGCGCTTTCGCCGACTGCAGTATTCGCGCAATCACCCACCGGCATCGATCCGGCGGCCTTGAAACGGCTGCTTGCCGCAGCCGAGGCGACACATTCGGACGCGGTTGTGATCTGGAAGGACGGCCATTTGGTCGGATCCTGGCACTTTGGGAAGCCGGAAGCTCCTATCGAAGCGATGTCGGCCACCAAATCGATCGCGAGTCTGGCGGTCGGGCGGGCGGTGACTCTCGGCGCTATCCCGTCCATTGACGAGCCAGTCGCTCACTACTACCCGCAGTGGCGACAGGGGCAGAAGGCCGCAATCACCATTCGGCAGCTTCTCGATCACACGTCAGGGATGCAGGTCGGAGGCAGCAATGAGGTGGAAACCAGCCCGGATGTCGTGCAACTCGCCCTCGCGGCTGAACTCTCCGACGCCCCAGGCGCCCGCTTCTACTACAACAACGAGGCCGTCAATCTGCTCGCTGGAATCGTCCAGAAGGCCAGTGGAAGACGCATGGACGACCTCCTCAGTTCCGACGTCTTTGCTCGTATGGGCTTTGGAGTTTTCGAATGGGTTCGGGATACGGCCGGGAATCCGTATGCCTATGCGCGGTTGAAGATTCGACCGGAAGATCTGGCCAAGATCGGCCAGCTGGTGCTTGACGGTGGCCGGTGGAACGGACAGCAACTCATCTCTCCGGCCTGGATCGAAGCGAGCATGCGGGGATCGAAGCAGAACCCTCGCTGTGGTCTGCTGTGGTGGCTCATTCCCGACAACACAACGTTCGTCGTGGACACCGTCCATCTGCGTGCGCTACGCCTAGCCGGCGCCGATTCCGCATTTGTCGCTCGAATGGCGACGATTCAAGGCCGCTACGAGACGCCGGCCGCGTACAACGCTGCGCTCCAGAAGGCACTGGGCGAGCGGTACTGGGAGCCCTATGGCGAGGCCAGAACCGTGACGCGTATGAATCCGGAGCGCGCCGAGTACGGACGATTCATCGGGTACGAGGCCAACGGAGCGTGGGGCCAGTATCTCGTCATCTATCCGGATCAACGACTGGTCGCAGTTCGCATGATGGCAGTGACGGAGAAAACGACGGTTACAGACAGTTTCGAGGATTTTCGCGTTCTGGTTCGCGCGCTCGTGCCCGGCGCATAACGAACGCTGCAGCTGACAAAGGGGCTTTTGAATACGCTCGCTGCGCGAGCGTTCTTATATGATCCCTTTGCAGCTGAGCTGGGGCGTTAGAGTGCGCCACGGACGGGATGTCGGGCTGCCATCTGCATAACTCCTTCACGACGCGCACCGCGACAACTCGCTGCGCGTAGATAGGTTTGTTGGATGTTCGAGCACGTATTTATTCCGGTCATCTCTGCGGCAGATGACACCGAGGGCCCGGTGGACCTTGGCCAACTGGTCGAGGCGATGTTGTTCTATGATCGCGTGTCACTGGCGATAAACGGCGTTGTTCCGCAGGCGCTGCTCCGCGCGTGGGGGCCGAATGGACTCCTGGCCCTCTTGGAGGAGGAGTTTGTGGTGCTAACCGGTGTAGAAAAGCAGTCGATGGTCCTCAACTTCCAACAGGGCACCAGCGGTGAATTTTATCAGCCGGGTCTCGCAACCATTCGGGACAAGAGTGGACGCGTCCGACCCACTCTGGAAGTGATTCTAGGCACCGACGCGTTCGCGCCCTTTTGCAATGGGACAAATAGCGCCCGACGTACCGGGGCGAACGTGCGCAGGCTTAGCAAGTCCTACTCACTCGACGAGTCAGTTACTGCTCGCATGGCGGCGGACTTTCGGGATCGTGAGTACGTCCGTGGTGCTGTGATGAAGGTTCTCGCGGAAGTCGCGCCTACCTACGTGCCTCCCCCCAACATGCTCTTTGAGCTCTGGGACCTCGGAGACAATCATTTTCGCCTTCGCACTGACATTGACTGGCGCGCAGCAGAAGCGGCTTTCGCCCTCGCCGCGCCCCGGTCTCATCAGACTCTAAACGCAAGCATGCTGCTTGCGACAATTGCTGGAACGCGAGAGGCTCTGGAAGCAGGAGCGCTACTCGACGCGGAGCTAGCGACCTCACCGTTGTCGTCGGCATTGGTTCAAGGACGCGTTTCAGCATCCGTCACTCGCCGATTAGACAGCAACACACAGATATCCCTCTTTGCGCAAATGACGCTCGAGAGCGGCAACGCAATTCGTGAGGCGGTTAATAGCGGCGAACGGAGCTTCGAAGAGATCATCGCACTTCTTCGAAGGGCTCGTACATTTCGAGAATGGCTCCGCGGCGCGCCTCCGGAAGCCGGTCTGCTCGCGCACTACTATCAATCCCTCCGTTCAGGCTCTTGGCTCGAAAGTCTGCCCGTCAAAGCCTTTCGATGGTCACTGTTCACGGGATTGGGCGCACTTGGGCCGCTGGGAGGGTTCGGAGGCTCGGTCATTGACTCGTTTCTGCTTGATAGGCTGTTGAAGGGTTGGAAGCCAAGCCAGTTCGTGGATGGTCCTTTACGGCGCTTCGTCTCGGCCACCGAAAGAGGCCACTAGGTTACGGCGCGTCGTCAGGTTGAGATCGCGACCTGCACTCTAACGTTCGTTGCAGCAGTCGGGCGATCATTGGTAGCTCGCTTCGCTCGCATTTTATGAACTCGCCCGCAGCTGAACTTGGGCGTTAGGCAGCGAAGAGTCGAGAACTGGAACTGGCAGCCACATGTTTGATATCGAGTTCCTCTCCGACGAGCCCGAGGCACAGGAAGGGGGATGGCTGGGCCTTCGCGGAGTGGTGACTCTCGGAACAGAGAGCGAGGAGTTCATTGCACCACTCTCGCTCTGGTCTGTTGAGAGGTATCAACGCCACTGGATCGAGGCGGCAACCCGCCTCGCGGCCGGAGAGGAGCGCTCCGCTTTCTTCACGAGCGCATTCCAATTCTGGTGGACCATGTGGCAGGAAGAGGGGGACATTCGAGTTCACGAAGAACTCCTGCTACCCACCCAACTGGACTCCCTGTCCGCCTTGCCTGCGCGCGCGCCCGTGCCGTACCATCTGATTGGCCCATATCGGAGGACTACGGACGAGGGTGAGGCGATTTCTGAGTGGCGATTGAAGGCACAGGATATCGAGGAGTTCCTGGTGCGTCGGGCTGCCTACTAGTTTGAGCAAGCGGGATGATGGGTGACAAGTTATTCCGGCATGATGGGTGACACTTGGTGAGGGTGGGAGTTCAGCCGTAGACCTTCATCGTCGCTTCGTCGATCTTGCCGAGCAGCACCGGGCCGAGGTACAGCGACCAGACCCCATCGTCACTCTCCTCGAGCCCGACGTGATGTTCCTTCAGCGCATTCGCGAGGAAGAGCAGGCGGTCCTGGAAGCGAATGGTCCCCGCGTTCGTGACGCGCTTGACGAGAAAGTGCCCTGGGTAGTCGAGCGCCGGGAGTGTGGCCGGATAGGGCCGCGCGGAGACGGCGTAGCGGGCGGCGGGCGGATCGCCCTCGAGTGCCGCGTGGGGCCGCACTTCGTTGTACTCCTGCCGAAACGTGCGGAAGCGGCGCTGCTGCCCGGCGAGATCGGCGGCCGGTGGGCGCGTGGTTTCGGCCTTGAGCGTGCGGTGCATGCGCTCGTGGGCGCCGTTCTCCTGCGGGGAGGCGGGACGGATCCGCTGATGCTGGATGCCGAGCCGCAGCCACCAGACGTTGAGCTGCGTGAGCCCGTGGAGCCCCGTGTTCGCGAAGGGCACCCCATTGTCGGTGCGGATCGCGCGCGGTAACCCAAATTCACGGAAGGCCCGCTCGAACACGGGGCGCACGCCGACACCGCGGATGTTGAGCAGGCCATGCACGCGGAGCAGGTAGCGCGTGTGCTGGTCGGCGATGGTGAGCGGGAAGCAGTAGATGCCGTTTCGCGTGCGGAACTGCCCCTTGAAGTCCGCCGTCCACAGATCATTCGGGGCGCTCGTGCGCAGCGGCACGGTGCCCGGATGCACGATGGGCCGGCGGCGCCGGCGCGGCCGCACGAGGTCGTGCCGTTTCAGCAGATCGGCGACGGTACTGATCGCCGGCCACGCGCGGACGCGCGAGTGTCGCGGCGCGAGGTATTGCACGAGCTTCGCCGGTCCCCAGGTCGGATGCGCGCGGCGCGCGGCGAGCATCAGCGCGGCGACGTCGTCCGCGATCCGGTGCGGACAGACGTGCGGCGCGTGACTGCGCTCGACGAGTCCACGCGCGCCCTCCGCCGCATAGCGCGCGAGCCACTTGTAGCCCGTCTTCCGGCTGACCCCGTACCGAGCACAGAGCTCCCGCATGCTGTACAGCCCGCGGTGATGATCCGTGAGGAACTGCGTGCGCTGCTCCATCGGGGACATCTCCTGCCAGGGCATGGCTGCCTCGCGAAAGGGCTGCCCCGACGGTAGAGTGTCACCCATCATCCCGGAATATTCTGTTACCAATCAACCCGGTTTATACCCGCCCGCCACCTAACGTGTCGCTGCAACTGACAAGCGCGAGATCAGCGGAAGTCATTGCGGTTTCCGCCTATTGTGATGCTAGTGCATCTATGCAGGTGAGCCGCATCTTGAGCCGACCGCTTGCAGCTGAGCTTGGGCGTTAGATGGTCATAGGATTGTCGTCAATAAGGCTAACCACAGT
>JACMME010000060.1 GCA_014379205.1 Gemmatimonadaceae bacterium | reverse complement strand
TTCGTGTAAAGCCGGCGCTGCATTGCGACCAGCTCGTCCACACGCAACCACGTCGGCAAGCTGTGCTCCTCGTTGACGAAGCCGATGCGCGCCCGCTCGTGTTCGGTGAGCGCGGTGCAGTCGTGACCGAGAATCGTCGCCCTGCCCGCGTTCGGCGATTGGACACCGAGCAGGACGCGGAAAAGCGAGGACTTGCCCGCACCGTTGGCACCGACGATCGCGTGGATTCGGCCGCGCGGGATGCGTAGGGTCAGTTGGTTCAGTGCTTTCTTGCGGCCGTAGCACAAGTCGAGTCTCTCGGTTTCGATCACGTAGTCCGATACGGCCGGAGACGGAGGCGTGTCGCTGCGCGCAATACTAAGGTTGGAGGGAGTCATGAAGGTCGTCAGGCGGACCGTTTGTTGAGAAGGGGAGTCAGCTTGGCGCTGACGCGGTCGAGGATGTGCTCGAGTGGATAGTCGAGGCCGATGACTTCGGAGGTGAACGCCTGAACCGCCACCGCCAGGCGCCGGTCGCGCTCGGGCCTGGACAAGCGTTGCCGTGGCGCGGCGACGAACAGTCCCAGACCCTGGCGGGCATGGAGCCAGCCTTCGCTCTCCAGTTCACCGTAGGCGTTGGCGACTGTCTTCGGATTGATGGTGAGCTGCAGGGCGAGCCCGCGGACGCTCGGAAGCTGTGCGCCCACCGGCAGTTTGCCGCTGGCGATCGCCACGCGGATGCCGTCGGTGATCTGGCGGGTGATCGAGCGCGGGTCGGCCGCGCTCACTGAGAGGAACAAGGGAACCGTCTTGGACATCGTCATAGCGTCTGTACCATGTGTAGTGGTACGGTAGGCTAGCGATGTTGGTTTCAGTCTGTCAAGCGGAGGCCTCTCCGAAATACTCTGGATAGTACTTCGGACTTATGCAGTGCCGATTATCGAACGGTGGATCTTTTCTCGCCAGCGGTGCATTCACTAGCCCCTTTTCGATCGCTTCAGCTGCCTCGACCTGTGCTTCGGTCACGTAATAGTCTTCGCTGAGCGAGATCCTGATCGTGTCTCGTTCGCACCAGGCGTGTGCATTCTGGCCTGCAATCAAACACTGACCGGGCTGTTGAATCCATTCTGTTTCAGGAATCAGCCACGCGAACTTTGAAAGTTCTTTCCCCGGGTACGAAACACCTATCTTCGGCTGAGGCGGTTTTTCGCCAAAATGAACGAGAGGGATTCCGAGATAACCGAAGAAATTCTCGAGCTCCTCAACCTTGTGGTATCGGTAAGCGACATCCAGTGAATCACCGTCATTCGCATGTCCGCCAATGGCACGGCAGAATCGGAAGAGACGCAGTCTCCTGGCCCATCCTCGAAGCGTAGCCTCCGAGAGAGATCGAAACAGATATTCGTTCCAATGATCCATGCTCATTCTGCTGGCAGACGCCCGGCATCGGCTGTTCCCAGTCCTCGCGCCAATATGAGGTCTCCATCGGCGCGATCGCCGAAAGCGAAGACCGCCGTGCCGTAGACCTCAAATCCAGCCTTCTCGTAGAACCGAAGCGCTTTGGGCGCCTCCCCCCACGCCTGAAGCCATAGCGCATCACCCGCTCTCATGCGCGCTCGCTCCTCGCACGCGCGCATGAGTGCCTGCGCGACGCCTTGCCCATGCCACGCCTGATCTACATAGAAGCGCACGATCTCGACGGGCGTGGTGCCCGGCAACGCGCGCGTGAGGACTGTAGTCGGAGCTGTTGGCGGCCCCTGATGTAGCTCCGCATAACCGATCCACGACCCATTGGCCGAGACAACGAGGAGAATCGTGCTGGCCGGATCCTCGAGCGTCCGCGCAAAACGCGGGACCGCGAATGAGCTCGCGAGATAGTCGCTGATCGTCGGCTCAGGATGCGTAATCTCGTACGCCTGCCGGAACAGAATCGAGGCGAAGGTTGCCAGCTGCGGCGCCTCCCTCCGCTCGGCGGCGCGGATGGACCAGGTCATGGCGTCAGAAAGCCGCCGGGCGAATTTCGAGTCGCCGCCCGAAACCGCCATGGTTGCCACTCGACTCGCGACGGACCGCTGCCACGAAGCGCGCGAGCGCGGTCGCGGGGCATCGCCCCACGTCCCTCAGAGTGTGTGAGCCGGTCACCCATCGCCCAACGCAACGATGCATCTCCGAACCAGGGAATCGTCAACTCTTCGCGGAAACGGCCGGCGACCACATCTGCGAGCAAGCGGTCGAGCCGATCGCCCTCGCTGCCGGCGGTCTCATCGCAGGCGTCGCACCCGCACGAGGGAAATGAGTCCGAGAACCACCGCCCACAGCGCACGACAAGACCCGGGTACGCGGTGAACGCGATCGCAATCGGTGCTGCTTCCGACGCCAGCGGCATTAGTGTCACGGGCGGCCGGGAGTACTCGAACGGCTGCATGTCAGGGAGCAGAGCGAACGCCTCCGTCCGCTCGACGTCGTAGTCAGCCGTGAGCTGGTCCACGAGGGCGAGTGCGAGCGCGTGGAGCGGGAGGAAGCGCTCGGGGTTGGTGACCCGCGAGTACGCCTCGAGCGAGGGCGGCTCGTGATGCAACGTGCCGTCGCTCATGATCGTTTGCGACCTGAGCCCTGTGTGTCGATCACTCGTGTCTCCCTTTCCCGGCCCCCGCACGGAGGAATATGGTCTGCCCGACCGCGAGTCGACCGATGCGAGTGACAGTGCCGTAGACTCCCGCGGTGTTCTGGTGCGCATGAACGACCGCTTTCAATACTTCTGACGCAGAGCTTGCTGTGTCCGGATCAAGGTTCACGATCGAGCAGCGAACGTCGCGCATCGTGACAGTGACAGCAGGTGCGTCGTCACCCTCGCCGAACGAGAGCACGCCGCCCACCCACTCGTCCTCCTGAAAGGGAACCGGTCGCGGTAAACGAACCACGACATTCGGGCGAAATCGTCGCACGTCAGTGCCTCGCCCTGCGAGTCGTCCGATCTCGCGCACCGTATCGGAGGCGATCACGGAGATGCTCGCTTCGTCGAAGGTGCCGTGATTCATCTGCATCATCTGCACGGGAGCTCCGTGCCGACGTTCGATCTCCTTCGCGAGGTCCTCCCCGAACACAGGCATCTCTTCGCCGTCCGGGGTGCGAACATGCGTCGGAAGTTCGCCCTGAGCACCGTTTTCACGCCGGTGAGGAGCAAACAGGAGCAGATCGGGAAACTTGCTTGCCGACAGCCACGGGAACCCGCCGCGGTCATCGATCCGCCGGAGTGCCAGGCGCCTGTCACCATCGAGACCGTGCCAGCCGAGATTGGCGACTTCGAGTCGTTCGCCGCGCATTGACTTCACGGGGTATCGGAAGATCGCCTCCACATGTCCGATTTCCATAGGCACGGTAGCGATCAAAGCCGGTGCCGGGGTTCGTTAACAGAGTCTTCAATCATCTGATCACTGAGGAATGATCCGGTTGGCTTTTGCCGCGGCTGGCAATAGAGTTCTTCCTGTGTCGATCGGTCACCAGGTGCTCCTGCTGTTCCTCTTCGCGATTCCGGTCGCGTGCGTGAGCTGGACGGTCACCCACGAGGAGCTCTTTCGCGAGCTCAATGAGTGGTTTACCTCCCGGAGCCGCGCCAGCCGGAACATTCTGTCGCGCAAGTTCTTATACCTCTTCACCTGCGAGTACTGCTTCAGCCACTACGTGACGATCGGGATGCTGTTCATGACCCGTTTCACTCTGGTCTTTGATGATTGGCGCGGCTACGTCATCGCCGGCTTTTCGATCGTCTGGATCGCAAACCTGTACATGAGTCTTTTTGGACGACTGCGTCTTGCGATTACCTCCGAGCGGCAGGACATCGCGGTGGTCGAGAAGATGGTGAAGAAAAACGAAGATCTCTAAGCAAGCTATTGAACAACTAGTACGACGCGGTAGCTAATTGACGCGCCGCAAGTTCAAGCACTAGCTCGGTTAAGGTTAACGCCTAGCTCGATTGCCGAATGCCTCTGGCGTTGTACGCTGCAGTCACAGCTCCGAGTGCCGCCGAGATGAGCATCCACGAACCCACATCGGGCGTTTGTCGCAGAATCTCCACCCATTCGAAGTTGAGGAGCAGGGGCGGACCGAGCAGGAGCAGTCCGGCAAATACAAGTTCCTTCATCGCGCCGCGAACCTGTCGCGGACCGCGCCGGGCCCGCAGCAAGCCCCGAATCTGAAGCGCTGTTATCGCCACCATTCCTAGCGCCACCGCGGACAAGAACCACACGAGTGACCATCTCGGCTCCGCTGGCGCCCGGCCCGCCATCAGCCCGGCAACGCCGTCCGCAACGCGGTGGCTTGTCGGTGCCCCGATTACGCTCGACACATTCGTCAGAACGACAACGGCCACTCCCAGCTCGGGAAGCAAAACCATCTTGCCTCGATAGTTGGGGAGGATTCCGCCATGATGAACCGCCGTGCCGCCGGCGAACGGGTTCACACGCCATCCCATCGCGTACGCGAATCCCTCCGACTGCACCTGCGGTTTATGCATTTCCCTGAACGCGGCGATTGAAGCGACACGCGCACCGTTCAGTTCTCCCTCACGAAGCTGTGCCTGGAGAAAACGACCCATGTCTCCTGCCGTCGAAACCAGCGCCGCGGCAGGAAGTCTGTCTCCCTCGAATGGAAGGTCCCTGGCCAGCGGCATTCCAAATATCATTTGATGGCCGCGCGCTAACCCACTCGCGCGCGCGCCGAGGGAATCTGCAAATGATCGACGCATGCCAAGCGGTCCGAACACATTGCGCTGCACGTACGCGGCAAACGGTTCTCCCGAAACGACCTCCACCAGGCGTCCCAATACCTGGTAGTTGGGGCTGGAATACTCGTGCGTCGCACCGGGCTCACTTGCAAGCTCGACATCATGAAGTGCGACGATATGCGATGCGAGCGACCGTCCACTCCCGTGCGCTCGCGGAGCGCTTGCCGGAATTCCGCTCGTGTGTGCCAGCAGATGCCGAACGGTGATCTTCGCGGCACCGGTTCCTTCGACCACGAAATCGGGAAGGTATCGAACTACTGGGGAATCCAGATGCACACGGCCGGCTTCAACGAGTTGCATGATCGCGAGCGCCGTTACGCTTTTGCTCATCGAGCCAAGCAGAAAGGGTGTATCTGCCGTGACCGATTCGCCTTTTCGTCCGGTGCTCCCGAAGCCTTGAGCGTACAGGACAGAGTCACGCGTGACTACCACGATTCCCAGGCCCGGTACTCGATCGGCGCGCATTTCCTTGGTGACGTACCGACCGATATCGGCGGTGTCGACAACGGGGCGCTGCGCCAGCAAGGAGAGCGGGAAGTAGAACGCAACGAGAACGAGCGAAAAAAGCAGCATCGGCTCCTACTCTCCAGCGTCATCCAGGTATTGTTTCAACAGTCCGGCGCCGAGCCTATAGTTAGATAGCGAGGACACGACTGGTGTGCCGTTGGCTTCGAAACCTTGTTAGACGAAGATCACGGGCGCAATCGATACGGATCGACGTCAGGCGCCATCAGCCTCACGTGTGCCAGCGTCTGGACACCCTCTGGAATCGCAAAAGCGCGTCGTTCCGTGACAAGCATGTCGCACGGCTCATCAGGTGTGATCTTCTGAAGCCAAATCTCAGCGGTGTCTATTCGAATTCGATGTCGGAGGACGAAGCCGTGATTGTTGCGGCATCCACCGTAAGACACTGTGAGGCTGACTGTCGTCGAGCCGAGAACCGGCGATTCAGGTTGCAGCACCACGCGATAGTGCGCACCGAAATCTGGCTCCGCGGGTTCGGTGGTTCCGGCGCACGCCATTGCGACGCAAAAACCAACCATTAGCAGGGCGACCCTGTTCATGCGAATGATTGAAAAGTTATGAAGCAAATTCTATCTCTCTGCACACGAGCGCGAAGTGTCTGTCGAATAAGCCCAGGTAGCGCGCGACGGCCATCCCCGCGGCTGCGCCGATGAGCAATGCCATCGCAACGATGCTCGCGAGTCCGCTACGCCGCCTCAGACGCTCTACCTCTGCGAGTCGTCCCGCGCGTTGCTCCTCCGGCAGGCTTGCCATTGCGGCACTGAGCTGACCCACCCGCACCATGGCCGGCCGCGCCACAACCAGACTCAGGAGGAATGCGACCACTGCCGCGATGCAACGACGGGTTAGACGGTACGTCTCTGACCGCCTTCGCCGACGGCTCGCGCCGCCATCCAAAGGAACAGCCCTGCACAGATCGCGTACGGGATCCTGCGTAGCCAGAAGTTGGTCTCAATAAGGCGCTCGATCAAACCGACCGATAGCCCGTGCTCGCGGAGTTGAATCTGGATCGGTACCTGTATCGTCGCGGTAGAAACCCATACGACCACCTGGGTCGCGATCGCTGCCCAAACTGCCCAAACCGGGATCGTCGCCGGACGCGCCCACAACATCAGGATCGTGAAAACGGTGCCTAGCAGCGCCGGGGCAACCAGGAACGCCAGAACTCGGGGTGAGATGAACTGATGGTAGGCGATGAACTCACCTGCTCCGATTAGGGGCCAGCTCGGATAGTTCACAAAGCTCTCAATGAAGCCTGCGCCGTTGCCGTAGAACACGAGCGCGCATGCGACCACGAAGATCCACCGGTCTCTCATCATCACCACTCTGATAATGGTTCCTATCGATCGATCGTCGATCAGCTGCCTGGCGGCCGAAGGCGTTTGAGCGTTCCTGATCGTTCATCGAACAGATACGGCGCGCGTTTCGGCGCCAAAGCTATCAGCGCGGCATTCTCAGCGCCACGATCGTAGACGAACCAGGTTCGCGCCGTCGGCAAATGCGCCTTGTTCGCGATGAGGCTGGTGTGAATCGGGTGTTCTGGCGCGTAGCGAATGAAGATGATCGTCTGCGCCTCCGGAAGCTTCGCCACCGCATTCGTGAAGCTCACCTGGTAAGTCCGGCCCGCTGCCTTTCCGCGTTGCGCGCGCATTACATCTCTGCGCGCCGGTACCAGCCAGAGCACGCAGATGAGGACGCCGGCAAGTGCTGCTTGCGGAGTCGTGGTGCGGAGAATGGAGTTGCGAACAACGTTGCCCCGCCGCCAGAGAGCGATCCACACGGCCCATACACCGCACGCGGCAAGGAATGGAAAAAGCGGGATGATCTCCAGATAGTACACGCTCCATGAAGGCTCGTGAGCGTAGCCCAGATAACAGAGAGTCAGCAGAATGCTCCCGCCAACCGCGAACCACCCAGCGGCGGGCAGGACGGCGATTGCGCCGATCGCGAATATCGCCAGCGGCAGACGACTCCCGCGAAACGCATCCACGAACATCCAGTGCCAGCGGTCATAGAGGACTCGCGGCAAACGACGGGGCGTATGTGCCTCGTGCGCCGGCCCGTATGCTTCGGCCATGCCTCTCATGTCGGGAGGCAAAGCGCGCTCCGGTGGCGTCGTGTCCAGTCCGAATCCCAGCTTGTCGAACGGGAGATAATCCTTCGCGTACAGCGAATAGGGCGACACTCGCCAGCTCCCCGTGCTCTGCGCGCTAGAAACGGGAAGAAGCGCAACTATAGCTACGCCAACGAGCCCGGGGCGAATGAGCTGCCGCCACTCCCTCGTTCGCGCAATTTGCCAGATCACCACGATTCCAACTGGTATCGCGAACGCGAGCGCCGTGAGCGGACGCGTGATGGCCATCCATCCTGTACAGACCGCAATCACAATCAGCCATTTCTCGCGGCGCGTGTCGCGCCACTCGAGCAACCCCCACCAACCCAACAACCACAGGACGCTCGAAGTGGTCTCGGAAAAATAGGTCGGCCGGAAAATGAGATTTGTGCTCATCGGCAGCCAAAGGACCACCGTCAGCACCGCGACCCAGCCGTTGGTCACGCGTCGAACGAGGATGAACAACAGCGCCGCGGCCAACCCATTGAGCAGCAGCGGAACGAGTCCAGGCAGGCCAAGCCAGATGCCCGGCACGAGCAGGATCGCATGACCGGGCGGGTACTTCGACGAAAAGGTCGGGGTGACGAAGACGTGAAACTGCTCGAAGAATTCCGGCAGCGGCGGCGATGGCATCACCCAGCGGCCTCGCGCAAACGTCTCCGCCTGCAACAGGTACGAAGCTTCGTCGTGAAAAACCGGCACCTGGCGGAGTGAGCCCCACACGTACCAGATCACCAGCATTGCCACGAACGCCACGGCATGCGGCGCGAAGCGCGACTCGGGCAGCAAACGCAGCGCCGGAAAGCGATCGTCACCTACGCGAAGTCCCACCAGACCGGCGAGGAGCACCAACGCGATCGGAAGCAGCCAGAATTCGATCACGCTCAGGATCTGGTGACGCTCAGTCCCGCAATGAAGTGCAGTGAGCGATCGAACAGCCAAGACGCGGGCGCCGGATAGAGGTGCAGAGCGGACTCCCAGCGGCGCACGGCGAGACCAATCTGGTCGAAGGCCTTATTCCACTGAGCCCGGGA
>JACMME010000059.1 GCA_014379205.1 Gemmatimonadaceae bacterium | reverse complement strand
GCTGCGGACGAACGAGCCAAAACTCGATGAAGTTGGGGAACTCCTCGCCTGAGGCGAGTCCTGTGTCGATTGCCGCGCCTCGAACCGAGAGACCCCACTGTCCGCCCTTGCCAATGCCGCGGAAGTAGCTCCCGCCAGCGAACACGAGAAACTTGTCGTCGATGTCCGGCTGACCGAGCGAGTAACTCAGCTCGAAGCCCGCGTATCCCAGGTCATTCGGAATTCGCTGTTCGAGCTCCGCCTCGTCAAAAGTGAAATGGTCCTTGCGAAACGCGAGTCGCCGCACATTACGTCCGGTGACTTCGTTTATCGCCACCATGTGTGCGTACACGTTGCCGGGCATCACCGGCGAGGCTTGAAATCTGGAGTGGGTATCGCGCCAGAGATTGTGCTTCGCCTGGAAGCGAATACCGCGATGTTGGTCGTACCCTATCTCGCGCATAAAACGCGGCGTTTCGGCGGGCGGCTGATAAGGTCCGGCAGCCAGTTGCCGCGCTCGCGCGACGACATCCTCCAAGCCAAATGCAAGTGCGCTCGATACCGGGATCAGCGCAGCAAGGAGCACGCTTACGGTCCACTTCCAGCGCAACCTCCGCGCCACGGTCACGCATGCCGTGATTGCAAGCTCTGATTCCAATGTCCGGTGCCTCCCGAATTTAGACGGTATCCCAAACCTCGATTGGCACGGGGCCCGCTTAAATCCTAGTTCCCTCCGGTACGGCCCGTCAGACGTAGGTCTGACCGAACGCGCCGCGCGAAAAAGGTGCGGCCGATCTCGAGGATGACAGGTACCGCGACGACACCAACAAAAATCAGATACAGCCAGACTTCGTAAGGTGCAACTCCGTGCACTTCGGCCCCTGGATTCACGAAACGGACGTTGAACGAATCAAAGAAGCCCAACGTAAAGGCATCCAATGTCTTCTCGAGCAAGAAGAGGTAACTGAAGAGCACGTTCTGGCCGAACGTCAACGGGGTCCATGCCGATCTGAGAATGATCACAAACCCCGGCAGGAAAAACAGCAGAAAAATGGCTGAGACCACGCGTTCGATGACGAACAACCACTTCGCGTGCTTGTACACGTCACCCGCATTGTCGCGCTCGGACTTCGAAACGAACCATTCGATAAGTGCGATCAAGTAGAAGAGACATCCGGCGAGGCCCACGCCAAAGACCAGCGCCTGCAGCAGCCAGTCGACACCCGTGCGATTCACGAGCGGGTCTCGTTCCCAATAGAAGAACGCGCCACGAATCGACGGCTCCGCCTGGGCCAACAGAAAAAGCGAGAGGTAGACGGAGACGCACAGAATGCCGAGCCAGACGGAAAGTCGGTGGGCAAAGCGGCGAAAGAACAGCAGCCAGTTCCCAAATACCTGCACCATCAACTCGGCGAGGAGCGCGACGCTGAGGAGGACGGCAATGGCGACACAGATCGCAGCGGGAGTCCGCAACGCCGCCGCGGTGATGAGATAGGTAGGCTGGTCCATTGCGGTCTTCCCATCGAATCCATGAGCCGGCTTGCCGGGAGCACACTATCGTAGATTGACGTATCGCAGGAGCCAGCGCCATGCAGCCGATTTCGAAGACGCCCACGTTTCTACGTTTACTTGCCGACGTGGAGGAGTACCTGCGTGCATTGGGCGCGCAAAGCAAGGGGGCGGAGGACCAGGTCGCCGAGATCAATGCGATCCGGCGCGTGCTCGCCATGCTGACCAAAGTAGAGACCGGCGCGCAGCTCGTGGTCGCCTACGATAAGGCGCGCGAGCTGATGTGGCCGGGGGACAAGATCGATACCGCCCGGACGGAAGGAGAAAACCGGGCCGGCGTCTGGCTCAAGCAGCGGATCGAGTTGACGCTGGACGCGCTAGAAATTGAGAGCTCGCCTGGTCCGACTGCAAGTACCAGCACGAAGCGCAACTCGCAGCGCTAAGTGGGAGCGTGCCACTCCGCTATACGATTGCCAGCGCTTCGCAGCTCGGGGGAGCCGCGGCGGCGGAGTTCGATCTTTCTGGGATCGTCTTCTGGAGCGCCCTGCTTGAGCGCTACTTGGGACGCGCTCGTGCGGAGCTTGCCGAAGACGCGGCAACCGCCGCATGGGAGGATGGCCGGCGCACTAGATTCGAGCACGCGATTGCGCTTG
>JACMME010000058.1 GCA_014379205.1 Gemmatimonadaceae bacterium | reverse complement strand
GACCTCGCCCGGCTTCACCCTGGCCAGCTTCGGAAAGAGGGAGGTGAAAGTCTTGCCTTCGTGCTTGCTGGTGAGCTGATCGGCGACGCACTCGACGTACTCGAGGGCCCCGTGCTCACGCCAGACTTTGCCGGCCACGCGGGCGACGCGGCGGTAGCGCGCGAGGTTCTTCTTCGGGACCGGCAGGACGAATCCATCGACGTATCGGGACATGCGTTTCTCCTTAGGTGTTACTTCCAGTCGAACGGCGGGCCCCCATTTCGACACCTGCCGGAAAAATACTTCTCGAGCTCGGCCAGGCGTTGTTCCAGGAAACGACGTTCCGAGGCCTGCCGGGGAGGGGACGCCGATAGTATTTGCGGGCTTCCGCGCCTTGCCGAGGCGCCGACGCAGGTCCGCATCACGAGTGACGGCTCCCCGCGCAACAGCACGTCGGGCGGATAGGAGACTTAACCCACCAGCCCTTGCGTAATTCGTTTTGCGACAGATATTCCGTCAGGAGCGCGCGTAGCGCGGCATCGTCATCCACCACCAGGACGTGTGAGGGCGCCATTTCCATTGCGACGAGAGTGTATCGCCCAGGCGCTGGTTTCAATTGAAATCACGCCGACTCTCTATCTTACAGACGCAATAGGCCGAGCTTCCGGTGAAATCGTCAGCCAACGCTGGGGCGCCACAATTCCATTCAGAGCAGATCGGACTGGAGGAATCATGGTCGATCAGTCATACCTCATCGGTGCAATCCAAGCGCTCGTACGCGCGCGCTGCAACCTCAATAGCTCCCGACACCAATACAACAAAAGATCATGGCGCACGCTCATGTCGCGATGGAAACAATCTGGGGCGAACGAAAGACGACCCATCTCATCACTCCAGAAATCCGGATGATCACGGAGGCAGGGCGAACTCATCCGCGATTGGCGGGGCTGAGATACCACGCCCGGCTCGATTCAGACCCGATCGAAAATCCGTGGTGCGAATCCAAGGTTGCTAATAATCAACTAACTCCGACCCTCGAAGAACTATTTGGCTCGTTCCGCTGACCGCTCCAGTTCCTCTAGCGTGCGCCCCTTGGTCTCGCGCAGATATCGCAAGACAAAGAGGAATCCCACTGCACAAACCAACGCATATAGATAGAACACGCCGGACGAACCGAGCCGGGCGTTCATCAGCGGAAAGGTGTAGGTCAGTGCGAAAGAAGCCAGCCACAACGCGCCCACCGCTACCGCGACCGCGGCGCCGCGAGTACGGTTGGGGAAGATCTCCGAGATGACGATCCAGGTGACAGGCGCCAGCGACATGGCATAGCAGCCGATGGCGGCAAGCACCAGCACGAGCATCGGCATTCCAGTGACTCCGGCACCAAAACAAAGTCCCAGCGTCGTGTAGATCGCGGCCAAGCTCGCGGCGCCAAACAGCATCAGTGGCTTCCGGCCCAAGCGGTCGACCAGGCCGAGTGCAACGAATGTGAAAACGAGATTCACTGAACCGGTCCAGGCAATGTTGGAGACCACATCCGAAATGTCGAAGCCGGCGGCACGGAAGATCTCTTCCGCGTAGTTGAAGATCACGTTGATGCCGCACCACTGCTGGAATACGGCCAGGACCACGCCTACGACCAGCGCGGCCCTCACCTCGGGTGCGAACAGGGATCTCCAGTCGGTCTTTTTCTCGGAATCAGGCAAGGTGCTCTCGAT
>JACMME010000057.1 GCA_014379205.1 Gemmatimonadaceae bacterium | reverse complement strand
TTGCTCACAGACAAGTTCGCCCAACCGATTACGCCGTCGCGCCAAAGCAGAGGCAGGGCGTAATAGCCCAGCCGGCGCAGGGTAGCCGGCGTGTAAGCCTCAAAGCGATATGCCCACCCCCACAGGAGCTCGAATCGCTGTCTGTCCCAGACCAAAGGGTCGAAAGGTGCCATGAGCCGGACGCGATTGCCCACTGAACCGTACATGCTCACGGGATCTTCGTCCGCGGGCCAGTACCACATGACGCCATCCAATCGCATGGACTGGCAGCGCTTCTTCGCGCGATCCAGGGCCAGCTGTCGCTGATCACGCCACTGTGGAACTCCGTACTGCAGACGATTGATCAGTTGACCCAGGGAGGAAGACGTCAGTGGCGCATACTTCCGAATCAGAATGTCCACCAGAACGTCGAGTGCCGATGCGGCCGGCATCGGCGCGTCGTGCTGTTCACGCGCGGAAAATAAACGTACTCCGCCGATCCGGTTCGCGACTCGCACCAATCCGTGGTATTGCATTTCATCCAGTAACTGAGTCGTAGCATTACTGGAACCGCCGAACCAGTTGCGCACTTTTCCGTGTGCGAATTCAATGTGCACTTCTCGCGGGTGTACGACACCTCGCTCGCGCACGAAAGCCAGGAGTTGCTCCGCCTTCCTCCGGCGAGCCTTCGTCCATGAAGCTCGCGGCGATCTTGGGTGCATCAGCGACTGTATGCCGCGGGGGAGAAATCCGTAGTTCACGAAAAAGTCTTCCTCCACATCGAGCGTGGGATAGAGACGCTCGAGGTCGCCCGCGTGGTAGTCCTTTACCCTGTGCCTCAGTGTGAGATCCTGGGCACGCGCAGGCGCGCGTATCGGATCTGCCTGCACGAATCCCAGGCGACTGATCGCCCCTTGTAGCGTGAGCGGTGTGAGCAGAGTGCGACCAACCGCGTATTGGCGAAGGTGTTTCAGGCTCATTGCGTTGCCCGCGCTACGCTGGCAGGCGTGTTCCAGGTCCACAGTTCCAGATCCATCCATAAGCTACGTGAAGAACACGCCATCCTCCGAATCCCGCCTAACGATTCGAGTTTCCGCAGTCAGTCGCCCGTCGGTTTCACCGATCGTCCCTCGATCATCAACATCGCTGTGCGCACGGGAGCGCGCGTACGATGGCGAACGCCGCGCGGAATGGTGAATCCCTGATTGGGCCTCAGCTCAATGCTTCGGTCCTCGAGGTCGATGATCAGCTTTCCGTCGACTACATAGAAAAACTCGTCCTCGTTCTTGTGCTCGTGCCAGTGAAACTCCCCTTCCACGACACCCAGACGCACGACACAATCATTCACTTCGCAGAGGGTCTGATTGAACCAGGTATCCGTGACGTGGCGTCGGATGCGATCGATGTCGATGAGCTCGAGGAAGCCGTATTTCACATCCAGATTGATCGAGTACTTCTCCTGATCGCTCATTGAGTTCCTCCCGCCTGGGAATGGTGATTGAGCTCATGCCTGATGTGCATTCTCCTCTCCCTGTCGATTCAGTTCTTCGCTCGAAGAACGGTGCACCAACTCGTAGTGCTTGACGAAGGTGTCGAAATCGGAAAGGACAGCACGGGCTGCAGGCTCAACCACTGCAACGTCTGGATCCGTTCCCGCGAATTGCTTCACCGCCTCCATCGACTCCCACAGGGTTACAGCGAGGAACTCTACCTGGCCGCCCATCTCTCGCCTGAGGAGATAAGCCGCCCGATGTCCGGGGATTGCAGGCAGAGTCGGAAAGACGTTCGTAGTCACATGTCGCTGGTAGGCGTCGGAATTCCTCGCTTCGGCCTGTCCCCGCCAGATACGAACAATCATGTATTTGCTCCCGGTTTAGCCAGTGCCCGTACACGAACTCATCCGCTCCCATCGGAATGAATGCAGTCAACGCACGGAAAGCTTGTAACTCCGCGGCTACCGCGCCAGTTTGCCAGCCTGAATCCAGGCTCCCTCACATCTCTCGCCGATGTCCCTGACCACACGCGTTCTCGTCGGTCTCATCTCCGGCCTCGCCATAGGAGCAGCTATCGCGGCGGCGGAGCTTTCCGATCTGCTGCGCATCGTTGCCATCGTCGAAAGCCTTGGCACGCTCTGGCTCAGCTCGCTCCAGATGACCGTCATTCCCCTCGTCGTGTCTCTGCTCATCACAGGTGTTGCGTCAACTACCGACACTGCGTCCACTGGGCGCATGGGTGCGCGGGCTCTAATGCTCTTCGCATTCTTTCTCTCGGTGTCCGCAATCTTTGCCGCGCTGCTGACGCCCGCGTTGCTCGCGTGGTGGCCCATTGAGCCGACGACGGCAGCTGCGCTGCGTGCCGGCGCTGGCGCCGCCAGTAGCACCGTACCGGAAGTGCCGGGTTTCAGTCGGTGGATCACCAACATCATTCCGACAAACCCATTCCGCGCGGCCGCCGAGGGCGCGATGCTACCTCTCGTGGTCTTTGCTCTCTTTTTCGGTTTTGCGGCGACCCGCATTCCGATGGCGTTGCGCGAGCAGATACTCGGCTTTTTTCAGGCGGTGGCAGAGACGATGCTTGTAATCGTGAAATGGGTACTCTGGGCCGCGCCGGTCGGTGTATTCGCGTTGGCTCTGGGAGTTGGCTCACGAGCAGGCATCGGAGCCGCGGGCGCTCTGGTGCACTACATCGTCCTGACTTCAGCCATCTCCATAGTGATCACGATACTGCTGTACCCCATTGCCGTTGTGGGTGGCCGTATCTCGCTGGGTCGGTTTGCGCGTGGAGCAGCACCAGCCCAGGTAGTGGCGTTCAGCACTCAGTCCTCGCTCGCATCCCTGCCAGCAATGATAGAGGGCGCACAGAGACATCTCGGGCTGCCGCCGAGGATCACTGGAGTTACGCTTCCGCTCGCGGTATCGGTGTTTCGTATTACCAGCCCGCCAGTGAACCTGACTACAGCGCTATTCGTGGCCTCACTGTACCATGTGGCTCTCACGCCGGCTCAGATTGCGGCCGGTGTCGCGGTCGCCGTCGTGACCAGCATAGGGATAGCCGGACTGCCAGGGCAGACCAACTTCTTCGCCACAGTGCTCCCGATTTCCCTCACGCTGGGAGTTCCCGTTCAGATCCTTCCTCTGCTTCTCGCCATCGATGTCATTCCGGACATTTTCAAGACCGTGGGCAACGTCACAGCAGATTTGGCGGTAACGGGCATCGTTGCTCGTGACGCCGGCGTGCAAGACGCGGCTTGAGTCGATGTGCCGCGTCGTACCTTCATTTTAAGGCAAGTCGCTCGTGCGCCAGGCGCAGAGCGACGGTGTACGCGCTGTCCGCGGGCACGGCAACGTCCGGACGCACTCCGGTGCCTTGCCAGTTCCTGCCCGTGATCGGGTTGACCGAACGTGAGACAGGTAGACCGAGCACGTAGTGTTCGTCGAGTTTCACGTTCTCGTACGGGTGCGCACCGCCACCAGTGGGCTCGCCGACAATGATCGCGCGGCCGAGTGCCTGGAGATCGTAAGCGAAACCCTCGGCCGCCGAGAATGTCGACTTCGATGTGAGCAAGTAAACCGGTTTCGTCGGGCCGAAGCGCGG
>JACMME010000056.1 GCA_014379205.1 Gemmatimonadaceae bacterium | reverse complement strand
GTAGCCAGCATAGCGATGACGGACTCCGGGATGTTCGGCATGAAGCCCGCGACGCGATCGCCTGGCCGAATCCCGTGGGAGCGCAGAGCCTCGGCGGTGCGTGCAACCACTGATTGCAGCTCCGCGTAGGTGAGCTGGCGCTGGCGGCCGCGCTCATTCCATGCAACTATCGCAACCCGTTCGTCGTCGTATCGCAACAGGTTTTCAGCGAAGTTGAGCCTGGCCCCGTCGAACCATCTCGGCCCCAGGTCAGGATCGGGAGGCGCCATCCTGTCCAAGCCGATCACGACTTTCTGCCATGGCGTCGCGATGACGTCGCAGAACCCCCATAGCGCCGGCCAGAAGAGCTCGGGAGATTCGACCGACCAACGGTACAGCGACGCGTAATCTGCAACGCCGGCCGATCCAGACGTCGCCTTATCGCGAACGTAGGCTATGAAAGCCGTGAGGTTCGCCTTCGCCACCCGCTCAGCGCCAGGTTCCCAGAGGGGACGTTCAGACTCGTGAGAGGACATCAAAGGGATTGCGGATTGCGGAAGGTTGCTCTCGCTCATCCCGCAGCCATTCACGTCTCACAGTCACAATTCGGTATTTGGTGCGCAGGCTAGCAATTCACGATACGCAGTTCGCAGTACGCCATACCCAGTTCGCAGTACGCAGTACCCAGTTCGCACTTCGCAGTTCAGTCCGCAGTCCGCAATCCGCAATCCTCTTCCTACTTCGCCACGCCTGCATGCGGCGAGTCGGGTTTAGCCTGCCCCACCACACCATCCGGCCCGACCACGCGATCGCGTCCCGATCGCTTCGCCTCGAACAGCCGAACGTCCGCAGAGTGCAGAAGGTCGTCCATTTCCTTGCCGTCGTCGGGCGCGGACGCGACGCCGGCGCTGAAAGTGAGCCGAACAGGCGTCATTTGGCGCGGTAGCATAACGACAGTCGCGGAAACGCTCCGCCGAATCGACTCCAGTTTCTCCTCCGCGATGTGGGATGGCGTTTCCGGAAGCAGGATCACGAACTCCTCTCCGCCATACCGCGCGACCAGGTCGCTCCGCCGCACCGAATTCTTCAGCGTAGTTGCGATGGTTCGAAGAGCCGCGTCACCCGCCGAATGTCCGTAGCTGTCGTTGAAGCCCTTGAAGCGGTCGATGTCGATGAAGGCGATGGAGAGTGGGTGACCATATCTGTCGGCGCGGCTCATCTCTTCCGACATCCGCTCGTCGAAAAAGCCGCGGTTGAGCACACCCGTGAGCGGGTCAACGATCGATACCTTGCGCAACTGCTGCGCGCGTACAACGATCGTCATCGACAACACTGATGCGACGAAGAGCAGGATGAATCGGGACACCTGCGTCGACCACTCGAACATCCCGTACCGAAAAGGGGAAAATGTGGCGCTGTTGAGCTCCCAGTGAGACGTTGCGTACAGGCTGATGGCTCCGTACTGCAGAATCGCAAGCGCCCCCGAGAGAAGGCAGAGGCGGCGATCGTACCGCAGGCATGTCGCTGCAATCGCGAGAAAGTACACATCGAATACGACCCGGCTATTGACCGCCGTGTGCGGCGTGCCGAGAATCAGAAAGATGCATAGTGCGAGGCTTACGATTGAAACGTCCAGCGCAGTTGTGGCGAGGCCAACCCACCCCCGCGACGGAATATTCTTCACAATGAGCAGAACCAGCACCGCGAGGACCAGAGCGGCCACCGCGATGCCGAACCCCACTACATTCTCCTGGAGCGGGGCAAGAGCAAGATTGTAAGCCGGTATGAGCAGAAGGAGAGTTGTTATCCCTACACGGACCTGCGCGATCAACAGCTCGCCCGATGCACCCGCATCGGCGAACGCGGTATCGTCCCCGAACGAAAGCCAACGGCGCCAGGATATTCTATCGGTGCGGTGATAATGCGAAGGCATGGGCGACAAGATTCAACCCCCAACCGCATCGAGCTTCAAAAGCGTACGCAGCAGCACATTCGCTCCACTCTCGATGTCCTTTGGGCGACTGAGCTCTTTTGGCGAATGACTGATTCCCCGAACACTTGGCACGAAGATCATTCCTATTGGCGCGAGACGAGCGATACTCTGCGCATCGTGCCCCGCGCCACTTGGCATTTCCTTGGACGAGAGGCCAAGCTCCGTCGCCGCTTCGGAGATCATGCGGCGGACCTCGCTATCGGTTGGGGCGGGGTTGTTGATGTTGTACTCCTGGAAGGTGAATTCCGTCCCGTGTTCCTTGCCGATTCGCCGCGCCTCAGCACGGATCGTCTGAAATAGCGACTCGATCTTTGTGGCATCGAGATCGCGGAGCTCGAGAGACAGGCGCACTCGTCCCGGAACTACGTTCGGCGCCCCCGGGCTCGCTTCGATGCGGCCCACAGTGCCAACCTGCTTGCCCGGTTTTTCCGTCACGATTCGATTCACCGCGAGGATGAACTTGGCGGCCACCACGAGAGCGTCCTTGCGCTGATCCATCGGAGTGGTGCCGGCATGGTTGGCGAAACCCTGGATCGTCACCTCCCAGTCCCGGATGCCGACTATGCCCTCCACAACGCCAATGTCGATCTTCTCGCGGTCGAGTACGCCGCCCTGCTCGATGTGCAGTTCCAGATATGCAGCTATGTCGCCGCGCTTCCGCCGCACACTCTGAATCCGGTCCGGATCGCCCCCAATGAACTTGATTCCGTCGCGGATTGTTTTCCCACTCGTGCTGACGACTTCGAGATTCTCTTTCGTAAGCTCCCCGATGATAGCGCGGCTACCTGTAAGTCCACCTTCCTCGTACTGGAAAATCATCACCTCGAGCGGATGACGAAGCTCGAAATTGCGTTCTGCAAGCGTCTGCGCCACTTCAATCGCGCCAAGTGAGCCAACATCGCCGTCGTAGTTTCCCCCTTGCGGAACGGAATCTATGTGCGATCCCATCATCAAGGTCGGCAACGTAGCCTCTCTTCCAGCTCGGCGACCGAGAATGTTGCCGGCAGCGTCGACGCTCACCTCGAGTTTCGCGGTCCGCATGAGCTGCATCACGTACAGTCGCGCGTCGCGGTCAGCGTCGGTGTATCCCATCCGGCTTACCCCGCCTTCGGCGTTCTTCCCAAAGCGACTGAGTGATCGGAGTTGCTCGTTGAGCCGCTTGCCATTGACGCGCGGCTGCGGCTGTGGGAAGGACACAGCTTCGCCTCTGACCGCCAGCGCACTGAGTGCAGCAACGAGCTGAAAGTTGAAATCGCGGCGATTCATTGGAGAAGCAGAAGAGTGAGTTTTCAATCTCTTATCGCTGGCATGACTATCTACGTCCGGAAAGCTCTGGTTCGCACTCAGTCGTCCCATCTCCCATTATTCCTTGCCGCGTGGCTCCGCCTTCAATACCTCCCAGATCCTCTCATCCTCCGGTCCCAACACCCAAGCGGAAAAACCACGCAGCTTTTTCTCCCTGGCGAGCGCAAGCTTGGCTCGAAAGCTCTGAACATCCTCGAGGAAGAGCCATTCGAAGGTGCCACCGTTCGGGTAGTACGCATAGGATACGGCCTGCACAGAGTCCCAGTGCAGCCTGGCGCCGTTGCGCTCCGCCAACCCTGAACCCCACGTCCAGCTCAGCGTTTCAGACCAGGACCGCGCACGCTCTGGAAGTGAGTTGTCTTCGCGGGTGAACCATCTCATGCTCTGTAGCGGGACGCCGAGCGACAGCTTCTCGGCTGGAACGAAGCGCAGAAAGTAGTCGACCACATCTCGCATCCACGGTATTCCGGCATTTGGACCGGGCGGAGTGCGCCGGGTGTGCTGGCTGTACGTCATGATGCTGATGAAATCTCCGACTTTCCCCAGAGCAGCGAGATCGTAACCGCCCCGCCAGCTATCGAAGAGAAATCGGTGATACGCAAGCGGTCCCGCGAATTCTCCCGGCCTGTGAACGACAGCTATGCTGATCTTGCACCCCGCGCCATGCAAGGCGCGCGCAGCATCAGTGTACCACGCCGTGAGCCGGTCTCGGTCTTCCAGGCTCACGTTCTCGATGTCGAACTGCAAACCCCAGAAGCCATGCTGGCGGCAGAGGTCTACCATCGTTCTCACTGACCGTCCGCGCGCCGCGGTGTCGCCAAGCAGCCGTTTCAGGGATGGCTGGTGAAATGTCTCGTTGATAATGAGCGGCATGACGCGGACGCCGCTGCGTTTGGCGAGATCGAGCACGCGGCGATCGATACTTCCCCACATGATACCGAGGCTATCGATGATGTAAGAGCCGGGCGCAACGATGGAGATCTGATCAATGTGCCTGACGAAGCTCGCGTAGCTGTCCTCGGTGTCTGTATAGTAGAACAAGCGCTCGAGTCCTACCTGCGCTGAAGCCGGCACGTGCAGAATGGCAAAGGTGGCAATCACCAGTCCAAAACGGCCCAGGCTGCTCACCTCAGAAAGAGCGCGACGTTCATGCGCATTAGAGTGCCCTTCCCGGGTTCACTGAGGCAAGAGGCATCCGCGAACTGGGAGGGAACGCGAGCCAAAGGATTTAACGAACCCCGGGCCGCGGACGGCGACTGTAGCAATGGTTGGTGTTCACGCCAAGCCGGCGCGGTTTCCCCGCACACCGAAAACCGCGCCGTGCACCCGTGTCACCGAACACCGAAAACCTCGCCTTGCACCCGTGCACCGAAGACCGCGCTCTGCCCACCGTGCACCGAACACCGAACACCGAACACCGGTCAGTTATGTCCCCGGCCGGCGACGAAACTGTGTCCGGACCTGTGGGCACCATGATGGAGCCAATTGATCCAGCGATGCTTAAGTCTCAGCGTGGCAACGTATTACCAGCGCGAGCCGTCGGGCACCACATTCGCCTTCCGGGTTAGCAACCGCTCACCGGACATCGACATGATCTCAAACCGCAGTGCCACCCTGTTGCCGGCATTCGTGCTCTTCACCGCGATCGCAAGCGCGCAACAGCAGAACGCAGTCGGGATATTTGTGGCTCGCAATGACGCGCTACCAGGCACTCCAAAGCTTGGCGGCATCGCATTCACAAGCTACGCAGGACCGATCGGACTTCGCTTGAGCGGAGGGCTTCATGTCACTCAGAAAGGAGACTTCGGAGAGGAGCGACCACCCAGGCTCGGTGTCGGCGCCTGGACGGCTGATGCCGATGTCGTAGTGGCACCGTTCAGAATGGTCCCTGTACTGACAATGCTGCTCGCCGGATTTTCCCCGAACGCGTTCGTTGGTATCGGTGGACACGGCGTGAGGTTGCAAGGGACACCCGACACGAGCATTGCTACCTGGAGCTATGGGGCAGGGGTAACTCATTCACTCTTCAGCGTGCTTGGCGTTGAAGCCAGCGCTCGCTACAGAATGCCGCTTCGCGACAACCAGGTTCTGCCCGCGGGTTTCAAGTCAGAATGGGAATATCGCGCCGGTATTACAATTGGTTTTGGCGGAGGCTCGTCAAATTCCAATAGGCGATCGCAATCGGCCGCCCGCATGGAGAGCGCCAAGCGGGGAACCCGTGTTTCGCGCGGCGCACCGGGTTCGGCGCCTTCGTCCCGTAGCTCCGTGTCCGCCGCGCGTGTAATCGACACCGCCGACGATTATCTGGGCACGCGCTACCGTTATGGCGGTACCTCGCCGACAACCGGATTCGATTGCTCGGGCTTCGTGCAGCACGTATATGCACGACACGATCTCAATCTGCCCCGCACTTCTCGCCAGATGGCGCAGGCGGGTCGCTCCGTAGCGCCGCGTGTGAACGCCCTCCGTACTGGTGATCTTCTGTTTTTCGCCCAGGAGGGGTCAATCGTCGACCATGTCGCCATCTACGCTGGCGGGAATCGAATCATCCATTCGAGCTCCAGCGGCGCCGGCGTCCGCTACGACGATCTCGACTCCAAGCGCGGCGAGTATTTTCTCACGCACTTGGTCGCCGCGCGCCGGGTACTCGGCGCTGAGCGCGCGCTGATTGAAGCGTTCGCGGGAGAGAACGCAAAGACCCTCATTACCGACCTCGATCCCCCAGACCGCGCTCCGGCCCCGTAACATTTTTGGGGATTATCAGGTAGAATCCCGAAACGGGCTGGCAACGTAGTGTTCCGGGGAGATTCATTCATGCCTCTTTCTCCTGCCGCTCGATATCCTGAACTCGCTGATTTCCGTCTTTTACTCCTGCCAGTTCCCATATGCATCGAAGACTAGTCCTCGCAATTGCCGCTCTTCTCGCTTTCACTGCGCCTCGTGTTGACTCCCAGGTGCTCGAGGGAGAATTCATGCGCAAACGGACCACTCCCAGCCGAGCCTTCTTCGGTATCGGTCTCATCGTCGCTCAGCCGGTAGGCGAGCTTGATGATCAGATAGATGTGGGGGGCGGAGTGGGAGCACATTTCCTCTTCCAGCCAGGCAGACGCATTCCGTTCGCGCTTCGAGCTGACCTGGGATACATCATCTATGGCCAGGAGAGCAGACGCTTTCGTCCCTTTCCGCGCATCGAGGCAGAGCTCGACACCGACCACGGCATCTTCTTCGCTGGTATCGGGCCGCAGTTCATGGTTCCCAGAGGATTGCTGCGTCCGTATGCGACGGGAAGTGTTGGCCTTTCCTACTTTGCCACCAAATCGTCGATCGAGGGGCGAAACGCGGAAGGGGAAGATTTGTTGAGCACAACGAACTTCGACGATGTGACGTTCGCCTACACCGGTGCGGCTGGCCTCTACATTCCCGTGAAAAAGGGATTGCGCCCAATCTCGATTGACTTGGGAGCGCGGTATCACGGAAACGGGACAGCGGAGTATCTGCGCGAAGGAAGCATCACGGACAATCCTGACAACACCGTGTCCTTTACTCCCATCAGAAGCAAGGCGAACCTCATAACGTACCAACTCGGAGTAACGGTCGGATTCTGAAGCTGAGCGCGTACTGATCACTGACCCCTGCGACTGAGACTGGCACTAGCCACTGCTGCTCAGACTGGCACTGGCACTGACACCGGCCCGTCGCGGAGAGTCGCGATCAAGGGGTCAGAGTCGT
>JACMME010000055.1 GCA_014379205.1 Gemmatimonadaceae bacterium | reverse complement strand
TGATCGGATTGATTGTTCTCGCTGCCGGCCTGAGCACAGTGGTGAGCGCCACGATCGGCGTAACCAGCCTTTATCTGGGAGGAATCGTTTCCGCTTCTCAACTCGCCGAGACATGGCGAGCGTGGTGGCTGGGCGATCTGATCGCAGATCTCCTTGTCGCTCCCGTTCTCCTGGTTTGGGCAAGCCGTCCCAAAACGCCTGTTGATCCGAAACGTCGGTTAGAAGCATTCGCGCTGGGAATCTCCGTCATCGCAGCGAGCTTGCTGATTTTCGGTGGGGCGGCGGGACCGGCGACAGCAACCGGAAAGTTCGCGCAAGCCTATATGTTTTTTCCCCTTCTCATCTGGGCAGCGCTGCGGTTCGGCCAGCGAGGCGCAGTATTCACCGCGTTCATCGTATCCGTGATAGCGATATGGGGCACGGCGATGGGGCATGGTCCGTTCGTCAGGCCCGCGCTGTATCAGAGCCTGCTTGCTCTTCAGGCATTCATGGGCATTGCGACAGCGACGTTTCTAGTTCTGGGTGCGAGCATCTCGGAACGGCGCCACGCGGAAGTCGAGATGCGACTTGCCCACGCGCGTGCCGCGGGAGCAAACCAGGCCAAAGCAGACTTTTTGGCCGTGATGAGCCACGAGCTTCGTACTCCGCTAAATGCGATATCCGGTTACGTCGATCTGATGTCGCTGGGCGTCGATGGATCGCTGACCGAGAAGCAACGCACTTCGCTGATGAGAATTCAGCTTAATCAGCAGCATCTGCTATCCCTCATCGACGATGTACTCGGCTTCGTCAGAATCGAGGCCGGCAGGCTCCCCATTGATATTCGGACGATACTCGTTCATGAGGTAGTGGAGAAACTGGAAGCCCATGTGCAGCCCGAGCTTCTAAAGAAGGAGCTTGTCTTCTCATGCGACGCTTGCGACAGCGCGCTATCGGTCCGGGCAGATCCTGAAAAGCTTCTTCAAATCCTGCTCAACCTTGTCGGGAATGCGATCAAGTTTACCGCCCCACAAGGCCGCATTCGGGTTGGCGCTGAACGACAGCGAGACTCGGTTAGGATCTGGGTAAGCGACACCGGTATTGGAATTCATGCCGATCAGATTGCGCAGGTATTCGAGCCATTCTTCCAAGTGGAGCGCGGGCGCACGAGGCGCTATCCCGGAGTCGGACTCGGATTGGCGATTGCTCGCGATCTGGCGCACGCCATGGACGGAAAAGTGAACCTGGAGAGCAGAGTAGGCGAAGGAAGCACCGTCTCGGTGATTCTGCCGTCCGGCTGAGGCGCATCCCATCTGCTATTTTGACCGGCGCTCGGCAACGAAGACAAGCGAGACGGGAAAGGCTCACCGAACGGTGAGCCTTTTTGCATCTTACGTCGCATGAAAGTACGTGCGCTCATCCCATCGCTAGCTCTGAGTCTGTCGCTCGGCACTATCCTCGAGGCACAGGCCGTCGTGCAGAATCCTCCGTCCAACCCGACTGTGGCGGCCGCCCCAACGGAGCCCGGCTCCACTCTCACAGTCTATCTCCTCACGTTTGGATGGGGCAACCTGGTGTGGGAGCGGTTCGGTCACAACGCGATCTGGATCAAGGATCGCGCGCGCGGCACCGACGTCACCTACAACTGGGGAATGTTCGACTTCAACCAGCCGCACTTCATCCGACGATTTCTGACTGGCGATACGCGATACTGGATGGAAGCAATCGATCTGGAGCCCATGCTCCGCCAATACAAGCAGCGCAATCGCTCCGTGCTCGCGCAGGAGCTCAATCTAACGCCGGCGCAGCGTCTCAAGCTCAAACAGTTTGTCGAATCGAACGCGCTGCCCCAGAACAAGTTCTATCGCTACGACTACTATCGGGACAACTGCTCGACACGGCTGCGCGATGCGATCGATCACGCCCTCTCGGGCCAGCTCCAGCTCGCGACCGTCACCCGCATGACGTCCGGAACTTATCGCTCGCATACGCAGCGACTCATGAAAGGGGATATCCCCCTCTACACCGGGGTCACGCTGTCACTTGGACATCCCTCCGACAAGCCGCTCTCAGTATGGGACGAGATGTTCCTTCCGGTGCGAATGGCGAACGACTTCAGAAAAGTCCGCATGCCCGACAGTGCTGGTACGCAGATTCCTCTCGTGCGCTCGGAGACGGCGCTCTTCACCGCCGGCCGCCCGCCCGAGCCTTCAGCTCCGCCCAACTATTTCCCTTGGTATGTCGCGGTTGGGATTCTCGTCGCCGGCGCGCTGATAGCCCTGGTGAGAAGCGCCGAGGGAGGAAACAGGCTCGCGCTCTTTGCGGCGACCGCAATCGCGACGTTGTGGAGTCTCGTTGCGGGACTGGCGGGAACGGCGCTCGTAATCGCGTGGCTGTTTACAAAGCACTACTTCATGAGCCGCAACGAGAACCTGATGCATTTCGATCCGCTCTCGATCGCGCTCGCTGTTCTGATTCCGCTTTCGGTGTATGGACTGCGCGGGGTCTCGAGAGCCCGGAAGTTGGGCGGCTTCGTGGCCGCTCTTTCATTGTTCGGGTTTGTCCTTCAGGGCATTCCGTTCTTCGATCAGAAGAACGGCGAGATCATTGCGTTGGCCCTGCCGATCAATCTGGCGGTCTGGTGGACGGTCTATCGCCTCACTGTCTACAGACGAACTTCCTTGCCTTCCTCTGCCGCTTTGTAGATCGCTTCCATCAGCTTGATCACCGTAAGTTGATCGTCGGGGGGTTCGTAAGGCGTGTCCTCGTTCACGACCGCAATGAAGTGCGCGAGCTCGGCGCGATAGGACTGGAGGAACACGCTCTCCCGCGCGGCTGCGCCACTCGGCGATACGTCCGTCGGC
>JACMME010000006.1 GCA_014379205.1 Gemmatimonadaceae bacterium | reverse complement strand
GGCCGCAGCATTGTAGTTCTCGCCAAGGAGAAGTTCGGCCTCCGTGGCCGGACGATCGCGGAGGGTGGCGAGATCCACATGGATGGTCACAAGGACGCGGAGTTCGTGCCGTTCGCGGCAGTCACACGGATGAGCGGTGTGAACACGCGGGGATGCGAGCTCCGCAAAGGCGCTGGTGAAAGCATCGAGAAGTGGGTGCGCGAGCACGGCGGCACAATCCCGAAGGAGTTGCAGACGAGTGTGGATACCATTGCACGTGCCGGAGGCACGCCGCTTGTGGTGGCTGAACACGAGACGAAGGCGAACGGCAACGCTGGTGCGCGTGTCCTCGGCGTGATCCACCTCAAGGACATCGTGAAAGGCGGTATGCGCGAGCGCTTCGACCGGCTGCGCGCGATGGGTATTCGCACGGTAATGATCACGGGCGACAACCCGCTTACGGCGGCGGCGATTGCGCAGGAGGCCGGTGTCGACGATTTCCTCGCCGAGGCGCGGTCGGAGGACAAGATGTCGCTGATCAGGCGAGAGCAGGGGGGCGGCCGGCTTGTCGCAATGACGGGGGATGGAACCAACGACGCACCCGCCCTGGCTCAGGCCGACGTAGGCGTCGCGATGAATTCCGGAACGCAGGCTGCCAAGGAAGCGGGAAACATGGTGGACCTGGATTCCAATCCCACGAAGCTGATCGAGATTGTAGAGATCGGGAAGCAGCTGCTCATGACCCGTGGCTCGCTAACGACGTTCTCCATCGCTAACGACGTCGCCAAGTATTTCGCGATAATCCCGGCCATGTTCCTGGTCACGTATCCCGCGCTCGGCGCACTCAACATCATGCGCCTCGCTTCGCCGCAGTCGGCGATTCTCAGCAGCGTGATCTTTAACGCGCTGGTGATCATCGCGCTCATTCCGCTCGCGCTGCGCGGGGTGAAGTACAGGCCTTCCGGCGCGGCGATGATTCTACGCCGCAACCTGCTCGTATACGGGCTGGGTGGGCTGCTTGTGCCTTTCGTCGGCATAAAGGTCATCGATCTGCTTCTCGTCGCGCTGCGGCTGGTCTAACAGCGCGTCTACCCTCTTTCTCCAATCCCGCTCACAGTGCTTCGCAAACAGGTCTGGCCGGCAATCGCCATGACGCTTCTCCTCTGCCTCATTACGGGCGCCATCTACCCAGGCATCGTAACCGGCGTGTCCCAATTGATCTTCTCGAGGCAGGCAAACGGGTCGCTCGTCTCGGTCAATGGGCAAGTCGTTGGCAGCGAGCTGATCGGGCAGTCGTTCACTCAGCCGTACTACTTCCATTCCCGGCCATCAGCTGCGGGCAGCGGCTACGATGCTACGGCGTCCGCGGGCACGAACAAGGGGCCGACCGATCTCAAGCTTGCTGACACGCTCATAGCTGAGATGGTGGACAGTGCTGTGGCGCAGGACGGCGCGGCCAAGGGCGCGATTCCATCAGACATGGTAACGCGCTCGGCATCGGGACTCGATCCACACATCTCGCCGGCCAATGCGCGCTTGCAGGTTGCGCGCGTCGCGGGCGCGCGTGCCGCGTCGCCCGACGCTGTGCTCGCCCTGGTCGAACGCCGGATCGAGGGACGGCAGTTCGGCTTTTTCGGCGAGCCACGTGTGAACGTGCTAATGCTGAACATCGCGGTGGACAGCGCGTTCCCGCGGCGTCAGCAGTAGCACCATTCGACACTTCTTTCACTTCGGATTTTACTCATGAATCGCATAATATTCGCCGCGGCAGTGTCGCTCGTGCCGCTTGTCGCCCACACTCAGACCAGCGCAGACACCTCGCGCAAAGTATCGTTCGCCGGCTTCGTCGACAGCTATTACGCATTCGACTTCAACCGGCCGGTCAACCTGGACCGATCTTTCACCACACAGCCGGCGCGGCACAATGAGTTCAACGTCAACCTGGCCCACGTCGAAGCGGTTTTGAGCGGCGGACGGCTTCGCGGGCGGCTCGCGCTGCAAGCAGGGACCTCGGTGCAGTCCAACTACTCGGCCGAACCGGCGATAGGCTCGGTGAGCGGACCCTCACTCAGCCGCCATCTGCAGGAAGCGTATGTTGGTTACCAGATTACGCCGTCGGTTTGGGTCGATGGCGGCATCTTCTTTTCCAACATGGGTATGGAAAGCTGGATCTCGCGCGACAATCCCACCTACACGCGTTCGCAAGTCGCCGAATATTCACCATACTACTCCAGCGGCGCAAAGATTACATGGCAGGCGACGCCAAAGCTTTCGGCACGTCTCGATGTAGTTAACGGATGGCAGAATATCTCGGAGACCAATGAGGACAAGGGCGCGGGTCTGCGACTCGACTACGCACTGTCACCCACTGCGACGTTCAGCTATTACAACTTCTTCAACAACGAGACAATCATTACCACCGATGATCTGGAAGAGGAATTCAGGGATGACCGGCTTCGCATCTTCAACGGCATCGGTGCAAAGGTCACGGTGGGACGCACCACGTTGCTGGGGCAATTCGACCTCGGATCGCAGGATCGCGGCGAGGGTTTCGACGGCAACTCCAGCTGGTATGGTTTTACGGCTGTAGCCAGGTTCCAGGTGACGCCCACGGTTGCCGTTTCGGGGCGCGTGGAGCGCTTCGACGATGAGGATCAGGTTCTCATCGGGACAGGAGTCTCCCGGGGATTTCGCGCGAACGGAGCCTCCGTCGGACTTGATGTCGTGCCGCACCCGGGCTTTCTCTGGCGCACCGAGCTGCGCGGGTTTTCCGGTGACGAACGGGTTTTCCCCGACCGCGATTCCAGCCAGGGACTGGCAAAAGGGAGCGGCTTTGTGGTGTCTTCCTTCGCACTGACCTTCTAATGTCGTACCGTTAACTCCAGCGCTTTGGGAGACGAGCCAACGGTAGCCGACGAACCCGCTCGCGTAAACGTTGAGCGAAGGCGGGAATCGCGTGACTCCAGCGCTGCTGGCCAGGACTTCCTGAACCTGGTCCGCCAGCGCACGCGTGGCCGGCTCAAGGTCTATATCGGCTCGGCCGCCGGTGTCGGAAAGACCTACCGAATGCTGAACGAAGCCCACGATCTCAAGCGCCGCGGCGTCGACGTCGTTGTGGGATTCGTGGAGACGCACGGACGGACGGAAACGGCGGCGCAAGTACGCGATATCGAAATGGTCCCGCGCCGCCGCATCGAGTACCGCAGCATCGTGCTCGAGGAGATGGACGTGGACGCGGTGATCGCACGACGCCCCGAGGTGACGGTTGTGGACGAGCTGGCGCACACCAATGTGCCTGGTTCGAAGCACCGCAAGCGCTGGGAAGATGTGCTCGAGATTCTGGATGCCGGAATCAACGTCATCAGCGCCGTGAACGTGCAGCATCTGGAGTCCCTCAACGACGTGATGCAGCGTACCCTCAGCGTCACCGTCCGGGAAACGGTGCCGGACTGGGTGATTTCTCGCGCGGACCAGGTCGTCAACATCGATCTGTCGGCCGAAGACCTGCGGCAGCGCCTCATCGAGGGAAAGATCTACGGCAAGGACAAGATCCCCTCCGCGCTGGACAACTTCTTCACGGCGGAAAATCTCACTACGCTGCGAGAGCTGGCGCTTCGGGAAGTGGCGAGCTCGGTGGACCGTGTTCGGGAAGAGATCGTGCTTCGTGAGACTGGCAAGCAGGCGACCGCTTCGCGGACAGTCGACCGCATCGTTGTCGCCATGTCCAGCCGGCCGCCGCAGACCGCAACTCTCCTGAGAAAGGCGAGCCGCATTGCGGGACGCCTTAATTCGGACTGGTACTGCGTATACGTGCAGACGCCGGAAGAGCGCGCCGACCGAATCGACACCGCAATTCAAAAGCGGCTGGTCGACAATATCCAGATGGCGCAGTCGATGGGAGCGGAAGTTGTGAAGCTGGAGGGCGCGAAGGTCGCTCAAGCGATATGCGCCTTTGCGCGCGAGCACGGCGTTTCACTGATCATCATCGGGCAGAGCAGAAGGTCCTGGTGGCACCGCCTGCGGCATGGGTCGGTCGTGGAAGAACTCATCAAGAACCGCCAGGGACTGGATGTTCAGGTGGTAACGTTCGACACCGAAACGAACGGGCCTGAAGGTGGCCCGCAATGAAGGTCGCCCAGCGCCTGTATCTCGCCGTGATGCCGGCAATACTGGGCGTCTTCACGGTTCTTGGACTGGCTTACTGGGGCCGGTACACCCAACAGGCTCCCGAGCTTCTCGTTGTCGTCGCGGTGATTGCCTCCGTCGCTTCACTTATCATTGCCTGGAGGAATACGAGATATGTGGCGCGCCGAGTCCAGCGCCTGGCGCACGCACGGGGCAGCCCCGGAGGTGCAGCGGCGTCAGGAGGACTGCAGCCTCACACCTTGGAGTCGCGTCTCGAGGATGAGTTGGACGAAATCGAGGCAAACGTCGAAGGGCTGAGTAGCGAAGTGGCCGCTGAACGGGAGGCGGGCACGCGTCGCTCGCAGGCAGCTGAGGATCGCGCCAACGAGTATGGCGTTCTGCTGAATGACGCGATCACCACGATGGTCGCCTCCCTGAAGGAAGCCCAGCTGCCTTTACATATCCTGCTTTCGAGCCCTTTTGGCGAGCTGAACGAGAACCAGGAGGAAATGCTTGGGTCAGCCCAACAGGCTCTGGAGAGCGCGGATGCAGAAGTCAGGCGGATGCGTAAGCTGGTTGAAATCGACCGAGAGGCGATATCGATGCTGCCACAGCGAATCAGTGTCGCCGAGCTGCTGAATCCGTCGCTGGCAATAGCAGACGCCCGCGCATCGGCCGCGGTTGTGCGGCTCCGGACGGAGATAGCGGATACCCTTCCCCGTGTCATCGTGGATCCCGTGCACACGCAGGAGGCGATTACGCTGGTTCTCACCGACGCCGTGACGCGCACCAAGCAGGGCGGAGAAGTCATCGTGCGCGCGGAGGAAGAGGGCAAGAATGTCGTCATCACGGTCACGCCTGGAGTGGCGGCCGACAGTGTCCCGCTGGCGGTACGGCTCGCTTGCCGCGTAGTCGGTGCGCAAAAGGGAAATCTCGACCTCGGCCGCGAAAAAACGACGATATCGCTGCCCTGCGAAGCGGGTTAGCAGGCCCGGTGGCAAAAATGAGAGTTCGCGCAGGTGCTTGCCTTTGTTCAGCTTGGACACATGCGCCGACCAAGTCGTCAGGGCTCTCCGCGAATCCAGGCTTCTGAGTGGGTCAGCCTATTCTTCGCATCACCGATAGAATGGGTGGGCCCCTCCGCACTAGCGTGAACCAATCTCTGTCAGCACACCTTGCTATCTAGGTATCATGCCTGTATATACCTAGATATCTAGGCACATGGCAGGCCCCTCATTCACTGAACCATGCCTCCCCAGTCCAAAGACCGTCTGCACGGAACACTCGACGCGCTGATTCTCAAAACGCTCCTCGGCGGTCCCAGCCACGGATACGCGATCACCCGTTGGCTCAGGCACCAGAGCGCCGACGCCATTCAGGTCGAAGAGGGCTCGCTTTATCCGGCGTTGTATCGTATGGAGAAAAAGGGGTGGATCGACGCCGAATGGGGCGTTTCCGAGTTGGGAAGGAAGGCGCGGATATATCAACTCACCACGCGGGGGAGGAAACAGCTCGCAATCGAGGTGGATCGCTTCGCGCTGTTCGTGGCGGCGGTCTCTCCCATCCTGCTGCCGGCATAGCGGACCGCGCGAGATTTTGATGCCGGGGGGAAAAAAGCCGAAACGCCAGCTCAGATCCCTGATTTGGCGCACTCCCATTGACGAGCAGGTCAATGAAGAGCTCGACTTCCATGTCGAGATGCTCACCAGCGAGCTCGTTCAAAGCGGAATGAGCAACGGTGCCGCCCGCGCCGAGGCGCTCAGGCGCTTTGGAGACATCAAGCAAGTCAACGCCACATGCCGGAAAATCGGCGCCGAGGGGGAGCGTGAAATGCTGCGCACGGAATATCTGGAAGAGCTCCGCCGAGACATCGGTTACGCCTTTCGTCAGCTCGCCAAATCGCCCGGCTTCACGGCGGTTGCAATTCTCACACTCGCGCTCGGCATTGGCGCAACTACCGCGATTTTCAGTGCGGTTCGGAGCGTAGTGCTGCGCCCATTTCCATTTGCGCATCCTGATCGTGTGATGATGGTGGCGGAGCGCTTCAAGGACCAGGATGTGAACGTCTCCGTGGGCAACTACACGGACTGGAAGGAACAGAGCAAATCCTTCGCGGCGCTGGCCGCCATGCAGTTCTCCAGCCTGAATCTGACAGAGGGAGACGCTCCGGAGCGCGTGCTGGCTGGACGGGTAACCAGCAATTTCTTCCCGGTATTCGGTACCAAACCGGCGCTCGGGCGAACCTTCAACCCGGATGAAGACGTCCCGGGAAGGGAGACCGTGGTCGTACTCGGCCACAACCTCTGGGTGCGGCGATTCGGCGCGGATACAGCCATCGTCGGTCGCGAAATTCGCCTTGCCGGGCGCGAGCACACCGTGCTGGGGGTGATGCCGGCCGGATTCAACCCGACGGTGACGGACGAAGAACTGTGGGTTCCAATCGCCTTTACGGCGGAGCAAAAGGCCGAGCACGATGAGCATTATCTGTTCGTGGCCGGCCTTCTCAAGGAGGGTGTGACGCGGAAGCAGGCACAGGAGGACATGGACCCTATCATGCGCCGCATGGCCGAGCTCTTTCCCATCGATAACGGCGGGAAAGGTGTCAGTGTCGTTCCTCTATCGGAGGCGCTCATCGGCAACTTTCGGGAGCGACTCGGCGTTCTGTTGGGTGCCGTTGTATTGGTCATGCTGATCGCGTGCGGAAACGTCGCGAACCTGCTTCTCGCACGGGGCGCCGCACGCTCGAGAGAGATCGCGATTCGAGCCGCGATCGGAGCCGGGCGTGGCCGGATCATCCGCCAGCTACTGACCGAGGGATTGGTTCTCTCCGTGCTTTCAGCGGTAGCCGGCGTCGTGCTCGCCTATGGCCTTATTAGAGTGCTGCTGGCGAATGCGCCTGCTGGAATCCCCAGACTCGCTGAAACGCGAATCGATCTGGTTGTCTTCGCCTTTGCGTTGGGCATCGCCCTTGTCAGCGGAATAATTTTCAGTCTGGCGCCCGCATTACGCGCCGCCCGGCAGGATCTCCAGGGTGTGTTGAAGGAAGGTGGCCGGGGAACGACCTTCACAAGAGATCGCTTTCGAAGCGCTCTTATCGTCGCTCAAGTCGCCCTCACGCTCACTCTGCTTGCGGGTGCCGGTCTTCTCATCCGGAGCGCGATGTATCTGCAGACTATCCGGCCCGGATTCGACCCCTCGGGGGTCCTTATGGCCCGCATTGCCCTTCTGGAATCAGGATATCGCGATCCGTTGCGCGTGACGCAAACCTTTGCATCCATTGTCGAGGAGATGAAAGGGGCGCCAGGGGTGACTTCCGCCGCGGTGGTATCGCAGGCGCCACTGGGCTCCGGAGGCGGCTCCAATGGCCTGTTGCCGGAGGGAAAGCCGCTCGACCCCGCCAATCTCATCAATTCGCGTCTCTTGATGATCACAACCGACTACTTCCGGACGATGCGCGTTCCGATCAAGCAGGGGCGGCAGTTCACCGATCGGGACAAAGCCGGTGCGGAACGCGTGATGATCATTAGTGAGGAGCTCGCGCGTGTTGCATGGCCCGGTGAGAATCCAATCGGCAAGCGGGTGGCGTGCTGCGAGGGGGGGGAAAACGATCCCCGCTGGAAGACGGTGGTTGGCGTCGCTGGGGACGTCCGATCGCGGGGGCCAACAGTGGACGTCGTACCCGAGTTTTACCTGCCGATGGAGCAGGTGCCTGGCGAGGCATGGGATTGGGTGCAACGCTCCATGACGCTCGTCGCGCGCGGACCATCCGATGCTACCTCGCTCACGGGTGCCATGCGGGCTGCCGTACGAACGGTGGATCCCGCACTCCCTTTGTTCAGTATTTCAACAATGAACGACGCGCTGCGGCGATCGGTCGCGCAGTCGCGCTTCAATACCATGCTGCTGGGGTCACTGGGAGTGATTGGACTACTATTGGCAGCGGCGGGCATCTACAGTGTCATTGCCTACTTCGTGAGGCTGCGCCGCCATGAGATCGGGGTGCGAATGGCGCTTGGCGCGTCAACCCGCGATGTGGTGACGCTGGTGACCTGGCAGGGACTGCGGCCCGTTCTCATCGGAATTCTTATCGGCACCGCCACTGCGACAGCGGCTACGCGGTTGCTGCGCAACTCCCTGTATGGAGTGAGCGCCACGGATCCGCTGACCTTTGCCGGTGTTGTGATGGTCCTCATCGTCGTCGGGCTTATTGCTTCGCTGATTCCCGCCAAGCGTGCGTCGGCGATAAGCCCGACGGCTGCTTTCCGTACGAGTTAGCGGAACAGCTTTTCAGAGCCGGGGCGCAATCGCCGCCGCCGCTTCAGCCGAGGGGACTACAGGGATGACCTCAAATTCGACGAGGTCTGCCCAGCCTGCAATCCACTGGTCCAGAAGATTCGAATCCTCACATTCCATTACCTGGAAGCACCGTTTGAAGTCGTCAGTCACCCAACTCGCGACGTAGCGAAGACCCTCCGGTGCTAGTCTGCCATGGTCGCGGAAGCGGCGGTAGACGGGCACTGCGTCGCCGCCGCGGAAGCTTTCGACGATCATGTAAAGCATGCGGGCCCCTGCTTAGCTCTATTTGGTCGAAGCCTCACAGAGGTCTCTAGTTTCAGCGAGCCCGAGCATACGTCATAGTTGTGGGCTCCGGGGCATCCGCCGGATAGGTCGTATAATATAGCGTGAGATCCTGTCCCCGAACCTCGTAGCGGGCGTCGTCAAACAGGGTTCCGTACGGATAAGGATCGAAAATCTGCGGCTTCCCGCCGTGGAACCGGTCCCACACGATGAGTCGCGTTGCGTGGAAGATGAGGCGGTCTCCTTCGACTCGGTACGTTCCGTCGGTTCGCTGATAACTGGACTGCTGGTGGCGAGACTCCCCGTACTCACCATAGCTGCGAAACTCGGATATGAAGGTGCCACCGGCTTTGAAGGTGAGCGCGCGGTCATACCGTCCGGACGAGCTCGAGTTCTCCTGGGTGCTTACCCAGGTCCCGTCGAGCGGTGTTGATTCGAACTCTGTGGAGCTTGAGCACGATATCGCGATCGCCAGAAGAAGGATCGACCCACAAAGACGAAAAAGTCGCATTTTTGCTGCCCCCTTTTTGGTAGGAAATCTGATGAGGCTCCAGGGGAGCGTTGAGCAACTGGCACCGATCTACAGGTGTCGTTCCGAATAACGCTTACCCCGCCGGCAATTTACTCGAAATGTGACTTGGCGCCATCTTGAGCGGTTTCATTAGTATTGTTCCCAGACGGTGAACAATCGATGCGTTGTGTCGCTGGCTTGGTAAACTGCTTCCGAACGACGCTTCCTCACAGTATCCTCACACCGAGATCGGGCTAAACTACTCCGCAGGCGAGGTCAGGGACCCTGGAAACACTTGCCCTCTGGCGTCCCATGCTGAATAATACGATACTAGCAAGTTCCGCATTCGTTCCTTTTCTCGTCCCCTAAGTGTTCGGTTCTGAAAGGCGAACGCATTCGATCGGCGCAGCATTCAGCCGTTGCGTTCTTCTCACCGTTGGTCCCCTCGGGTAGAACTTTCTCGAAATCCCTTGTGGCCAAATCTGCGGCCCTCGTTGCGTTACCGCCTTTCGTAGACCCACCACTTAGTGTCCGCGCCCTCCGCGGACGTCTTTTGTCCCCCTTTTCGCAGGAGATAAGCAAATGATACGATGGAAGTCGAATTGGATTCCCGCTCTGCTTCTTGGAGCCGCGGTCTCTTTGACCGGCTCCTCGTCCCTCTCGGCACAAGGCATCGGAGTCGTAACCGGATTGGTTGTAGACTCCGCCACTCGCCGGCCGGTAGAGGGTGCGCAGGTCCTGATCGTAGGTAGCACTCGCGGCTCGATGACGAACGATGCCGGCCGATACGCACTTCGCGGCGTGCAGTCTGGCTCGTCGACGCTTCGTGTTCTGCGCATCGGCTACGCGGCCGCCACGAGATCGGTTACGATCCCCGCAGGTGACAGCATCGAAGTGAATTTCGCGCTGCGCGCCGTGCCTCAGCAGCTGTCCGAGGTTGTCATCACCGGTTACGGAACATCGCAGCGGCGCGAGGTGAGCAACGCGGTGGTTTCCGTTCAAGGAGCGGATATCGTAAACAGCCCTGTAGCTGGGCTGGACGGTGCATTACAGGGTAAGGCGGCTGGGCTGCAGATAATCCAGAATGCCGGCAATCCGGGCAACGGTATCACGGTTCGCATCCGCGGCTCAGCGTCGCTATCTGCGAGCAACCAGCCGCTGTACGTGATCGACGGCATGCCGATGATTCGTGAGGATTACTCCCAGCTCGATCTCGCCGGCCAGGACGTCACGGCTGTCACGGGAATCAGCCCCGATGAGATCGCGACGATCGATATCCTCAAGGACGCGGCGGCCGCGGCGATATACGGTTCGCGGGGTTCCAACGGCGTGATCATGATCACGACCAAGCGTGGACAGTCTGGCCAGCCGCGCATCTCGTTCAATAGCTATTACGGCACGCAGAGCGTTGAGAGACGCGTCGACATGATGAATAGCCAGGAGTACGTGGATTTCATGTACGAGGCTCTGCTGAATGACGGCTACACCGAGGAAGAGATACCGGATCAGATCGGCTTCGACCGCACTGCCGCGAGCATAGACACGGACTGGCAGGACGAAGTTTTGAGCAGTGCGCCAATAGCGAACCTGGGGCTGCAAATGAGCGGCGGAACCGACCGGGTCCAGTATTTCGTGTCCGGGACCCTGTTCGACCAGGAGGGTACGGTCATCGGATCGAAGTACAACCGCCAGAACGTTCGCGCCAACGTGGATTTCAGGGCCAGCGATCGCCTCGCGTTGCGTACCTCGATCGGGCTGATCCGCGAGGACAACAATCGAAATGAGAACGACAACACACTGGACGGCGTGATCACGAATGCCATTGCCGACCCTTCCATAACGGCGCCGCGGCTTCCGGATGGGAGCTTTAGCAGCACGGACGACGGTCTGCTTTACACCAATCCGCTCGCCATCGGCTCGCTCGATTTCGTCGAGACCAGAACCTTTCGCGCTCTCGGCAATATCGAGGGAGAATACAACTTCACCGACCAGTTCAAGCTCACGTCGCGAGTCGGAGTCGATGTGTTGAACCTGCGCGATCTGCGCTGGGATTCTCCCAAGATCATTGGCCGGTATTCCGCGAGCATCGGCGGTGTCGCCCAACAGGGTAACAACACCGCCCAGCGATATCTGGCCGAGAGCTTCGCAACCTTCAATCGCGGGGGTGGGAGGTCCACCCTGGCGCTGACCGGCGGCGGAAGCGTCGAGTGGAACAAGTCAGAGCTACAGTTCGTTCGGGGGGAGGGATTCACGACCGAAAACTTTCAGTACCCGGGTAACGCCGGCAAAGCCACCGATTACCGCGGCGAGCCAAGCGAACACAATCTCGTTTCACTTTTCTCGCGCGCGAACGTGACATTCCTGGACAGGTACTTCGTCACCGCGAGCATACGCACGGATGGGTCGTCCCGTTTCGGCGAGAACAACCGCTATGGCGTCTTCCCGGCCGCGTCGGCGGCCTGGATGATGACTGACGAGCCCACCTTCAAGAGTCTCGCTCGCTTTGGAGAGTTCAAGCTGCGAGCCAGCTATGGTGTGACGGGCAATCAGGGCATCGGCGATGATTTCGCGTACCTCGGCCGTTTCTCCAAAGCCAACTACTCAGATGAGCCCGGAATCTCCCCAAGTGCGATCGAGAACCAGGATCTCAGATGGGAGAGCACGCGCGAGTTCGACGTCGGCTTCGACCTGTACGTTTTGAATGGGCGCGTAGGCATCATCGGTGATTATTACCAGAAGAAGACCAACGACCTTCTGGTGCTGCGTCCGATCACCCGCACGAGCGGTTTCTCCAGCTTCTGGGACAACATCGGTAACATCGAGAACAGGGGTTACGAGCTGGGACTCAACACGACGAACGTCGAGTCGAGGAACACCGGCGACTTCCGGTGGACTTCGGATTTCAACATTTCGTGGAATCGCAATAGAGTTACGAAGCTTTTCCGCGGCGAGCCATTCAGCAGCGGTTTCCGCAGCGTGAACAGAATAGAGGAGGGGGTGCCGCTCGGCGCGTTCTACACCTTGAATTTCCAGGGCGTAAACCCGGAGACGGGCGACGCGATTTTCGAGGATCTGGATGGGGACGGAGAAACGACGTCGGCAGATCGGAAGATCGTGGGCAGCCCGCACCCGACCTACTATGGAGGCTTTGGGAACACGCTGTCGTGGAAGGGCTTTGACCTGCGCGCGTTCTTCCAGTTCAGCCAGGGCGCCGAGGTGTACAACGCCATGCGGATCTTCTCTGGTGACGGTGGATTCAATCTCGACAACAAGTTCGCGGACGAGCTGAACCGGTGGCAGCAGCCCGGTGACATAACGCGCACTCCGCGCGCGAGTTGGGATGGAACGTCCGGCGCGCATGAGATATCGAGCCGGTTCATCGAGGACGGCTCGTACATTCGGTTCCAGGAGTTGACGCTGGCGTACCAGTTGCCGACGGCGTTCGCCAGGAGTGCTCGACTGGCTACGGCGAAGATCTTCGCATCCGGCAGAAACCTTCACATCTGGACCGATTACCTGGGCTACGACCCCGATCTGAACAGCTTCGGCTCCAGCGCGAATACATCGCTTGGCACCGACTTCTACGCTTATCCGCTGGCTCGCACGCTGAGCATCGGCATTAGCGGAGACTTCCGATGAGCGCGCGGGCAGAGTATTGCAAACCCAGAACAGGTACAACACAACCCATGAGATTCAATATCAACCGGGCGTTAGTGTCTCTGACGTTCATATTGTTTGCGGTCGGCTGCGATAGTACCCTCTCGGTAGAGCCGGTAAGCGACACTCCCGAGGATCGCGCCATCGTTGACCCGACTGGCGCGCGAGCCGCCCTCGCAGGCGCGTACGACGCCCTGCAGGACGGCAGTTACTACGGCGGGGAGTTGCTTTTCTTCAGCGACTTGCCGTCTGAGGATGTAGACTGGGTCGGAACGTTCACCGATTATGCCGAGGCGGACGACAATTCGCTTCGAACCCAGAACGGCTCGGTAGAGACCATCTGGGAGTCTTTGTATGCCGCGGTCGGGAGCGTGAATCAACTCATCAAACGACTCGCAACGCCAGTGACCGGGCTGGACGATGCGGAGAGGGACGACATGCTCGGGCAGTCATACTTTCTGCGCGCTCTCACCTACCACAATCTGGTAAAGCTCTGGGGTGGCGTCCCGCTCCGTTTGGAACCCGCACCCAGCGTGAACGAAGCGTCGCAAATTTCGCGTAGCACTGAGGCTGAGGTATACACCCAGATTCTGAGCGATCTCGACCAGGCCGAGCTGCTGATCGCTAACACCAGCGACCTGCGCAGGGCAACCCTGGGTGCAGTCGATGCGCTCCGCAGCCGTGTGTATTTGTACCAGGAGGACTGGGCTAACACCATCGTTGCGGCTGATGCGGTTATCGCTGCGGGGTATTCGCTCGCTCCAAACTTCAGCGACCTGTTCACCCCGGACGGACAGGACACGCCGGAAGACATTTTCCGGGTGTCGTTCACGCCGCAGGAATTCACAAACGTTGGTTTTTACTACATATCAAGATCATTCGGGGGACGCCGGGAGCTGTCACCGTCATTCGAATTGATTGACGCGTTCGGATTCAATGCCGACCCGAATTACGACCCCGACACGCTTCAAACCACCAACGACGACGGAGATCTCACCTTTCAGCCGCTGGACCAGCGTGCAGCGTGGTCCATTTCCTTCGATGCGCGGAATCGGCGCTATGGGTCGAAGTACCCGACCACCGAGGGAGCCGAAGATCAACACGTAATTCGATTCGCTGAAGTACTGTTGAACAAGGCGGAAGCCCTCGCTCAGCTCGGACAGCTGTCACAAGCGCTGGCCATCGTAAATCAAATTCGTGCGCGGGCTGGTATTCCCAATGTCGTAGCAACGAGCCAGCAGGCTGTTATTGACGCCATCTGGACGGAGCGCCGCCTCGAGCTCGCTTTCGAAGGGTTCCGCTGGCCGGATCTGGTCCGTACCGGGCAGGCGGAAGCGTTGCTCTCGATTCCAGCGTTCCAAACGCTATTTCCAATTCCTCAGAATGAGGTGGATGTCGCGCCGAACATAGCACAGAATCCCGGTTACTAAGGGAACTACGAACTGCGAAGCACAAACTGCAAGGAAGAGAGTTAAACAAGGCTCTCGCGGATTCTCGCGAGAGCCTTGTTTCTATGTTGGAAACTCACTGCTATGTAACCACACCGGCAAACCGTTCGCGCCACCGCGCTTATTCGGCAATGCTCTCGAGCGTGAGAATGAAGGTAGAGCCCTCCCCAAGTGTACTGCGGGCGTAGATGTTTCCGCCCATGCCGCGCGCCAGATCGCGGCTAATGGCGAGACCCAGGCCGGTCCCCTCGCCAACGCGGCTATGGCTTCCATCAACCTGGGTAAAGGGCTCGAAGATCGACTCGATCTTGCCCGCCGGAATACCAAGGCCCGTGTCCGACACGCAAATGTCGACCTCGCCAGTTTCGCCGCTTTGAGACGCCTCTATCCAGACACGTCCTCCCGCGTCGGTGAACTTCAGGGCGTTGGATAGCAGATTGAGCAGTATCTGTTGCAACTTTTCTCTATCGGCTCTTACGGTGGGCCAACGGGCGGCGTCGCGCTCCTCATACGCGATTCCCTTCGCAGCGAACTGAGGCTCGATCATCGGTGCGACATCCGCGAGTGCATCACGCAATGGGACGTCAGACATGGCATATTCGACGCGGCCAGCCTCGATTCGGGAGAGGTTGAGGATGTCGTTGATCAATCCCAGCAGATGTCGCTGGCTTCGGTCGATGCGGGTGAGAGCGAAGCGCTGTTTGTCATTGACCGGTCCCTGAATTCCCATGGCCAGAAGCTCCACGTAACCACCAATAGCATTGAGTGGCGTGCGGAGCTCATGGCTCATGGTAGCGAGAAATTCGGACTTCGCCTGATTTGCGCTATCGGCGATGCTTCGTGCCTCTTCCAATGACGCGTTAGCCAGCTGGAGCTCTTCCGCCTGCTGCTCAAGCTCAGCTGCCTGCGTCTCCATCGCATAGGCTTGATCACGCAACTGTTCATTGGTCATCTCAAGCTCGGTAGCCTGGTCCTGAAGCAGTGCGTTCGCACCCTCCAACTCAGTGCGCGCCTCTCGCGCAACAAATAGCGTGCTCTCGAGCTCACGACGCGTGCGGTCGAGAGTTTGCGCCAACGCTGCTGCGCTCCCCGCTGCCTCTTGAGCCAACCGCGCCTGCCCCGTCGCCCGAGCCGAGGCTTCCTCGGCGCGGAGCGCCGTCGCAAACAGGGGGAGTAGTGCGCGGAACCACTCGACATCGCCAGTAGGCGCGCTGGTTCCTGCAAGAACAAAAACCGCGTCGGTCCCCGACGCATACGCTATCACCGGCAGCAAAGCCTCGGACGATTGTACTGGCAGGTTGCCGTTGCACTGTCCGCGTTCCACGCATTCCGCCAGGAAGGCCCGCCAGAGCTTGCCGTTTGGCAGTGATTGCGGGAACCCGGGGGCCGTCAGAAACGCTCCCACCTCCGGATCGCGGAGAAAAATGAGCAGGCTTTGAGCGCCGAATGAGGATGCCAACGCTTGCGCCGTGGCCCCCCGCTCTGCGGGGTTTGCCAAGCGGGCTGCCAGATCGAGAAGCGTCAGGTCCGCCGCCCCGGAACTCACATCATTGCGGGAAGCTGGTGACGATGGCTACTCGGGGAAAACGCAAACCACCGCCGTGCAATTGTGGAATCCGCTGAACTGCCCTTCTGCCCGAACGATCTGCCCATACGAATTGAATCCCGCAAATGGCGCGTCCTTGAGCTCTCGGGCAACCGCGTTCAGCTCCTGGCTGAAGTCCTGTCCGAGCCGCAGGCGCGTGGCGACGCAGTCAAAGAAAAGGGCCGCCTTGGGTGTGTGCCCCTCGCGCTCCACTTGATCTATCGCGTCGCGCGTAGCGCTGGCCGCCGCGTCCGCCGCATCCACGGCCTGCGTCGACATGATGTGCGCCAGTACCCCGGTCGGCACTTCGGCCGCACAGACAATTCCTCCCTCGGCGTCGACTCCGAGCGGCACTCGAAGCTTGAACCCTCCATCCGTTTTGACGCCTACCACATTGTGCAGAAAGAACGGAAGCGGGTCGGCGCGGTCGAAAGTCTGATTGCTCACGGCGGCGTGCTCCTCGAACGCCTCCACTGCGGGCGACACATTGAAACTCACTACGCACGAATTACTTGCCTGCGTAACACGAAGAGGGTCTCCTGCAGGTGCCCAGCCGTGCCGGGCGCCAATGCCAATGGGCTTGTTGGAGAGAATCTCCAGCGCCACGGCAGCATCGCTGTGGGATTCCGTCCCAAAAAAAACGTGCGTCTCCCTGAACCGTGCATCATCCCCCGCGCCACCGCCAACAAACTGATACATGCCTCCGGTAGCGACAGTGAGACGGTCCACGAAGTCCTCTGCGTGGCCGGCGAGTGCATCGACGAGAATCAGCGCCGTGCGGTGGCGGTATTCCGAAGTGCTCATGCCGTGGAATCCCTGCACCAGGTCGCTGGCCGTAGTAGCCCGGCCTGAGGAGAGACCGTGTGTGATCGCGGCGCTGAAGCGCATTTCGGGCGCACGCAACGCGATTACCGTCGTGAGGCCAGTGCCGGACGTTTCGCTGGTAAACTCTCCAGCTGACGAACAGCCAATCATTGCTTTGGCGCCGCATTGGGAATGCAGGGCGCCAAGCAGTGCCGCGTAATTGTTTTGGGGAGAGGCAAAGACTATAAGCGCATCAGGGGCAGCGCCGTGGAGCTCCGAAAGGACTTTGGCGGCAAGCACTTCGCCCGCTTGGGCATCCCTCAAATCTGTTGAGGCAATAGCGACGTCAGTCAACGGATAAGACTCTGGTTTTTTTATTGTGTAATAGGGGCAGAAATGCCACCAGCCAAGCGGCAAGAAGCTCGCCGTTTGGGAGGGCACACTTCCCTGAGGGATACTCCAGCGACACATTCGTCGCCCGCAGCGTTTCACGCCAACAGCACTGTCGCACAGACCGCACATTCCAGAAAACGACGCATTACCGGCGCAAACGGCGTCCCGAATGACGTTGGACGCCGAGAACACTACCCTCCGGCGGAGCACGGTCGTCTCCGGAGTCTTCGCGGTCGGCACCCGCTCGGCGCAAGCGGTCGTGTCGCTCCTTGCCGCCGTCGTTCTCGCAAGACTTCTGACCCCTGCGGACTTCGGCATCTTTGCCATGGTTGCGCCACTGGCGTTGCTGGCTAACCAGATCGGGAACCAGAGCTTCCAGGCAGCGATAATCCAGGCGCCGGATCTTTCGTTCGGCGACGTGAGCGCGCTTTTCTGGTTCGCCGCTCGTGTTAACGCTGTCGTAACCGGGTGCATGATCGCCAGTGGTTTTGGTCTGGCCCAGTTCTACGGAGAGCCCAGAGTAGTTCCGGTAACCATCATCTGGGCGGCGTTCATTCTTCTTCTCACCCTGACCGGCTTTCAGGAGGCCCTCCTCAAGCGGGAGATGCGCTTCGCGGCCGTTCTTGGCGTGCAGTTCGCCGCTTTGACCATAGGGATCGCCGTCGCCGTCGGCACCGCCTGGGGTGGAGCAGGCTACTGGACCTTCGCGTTTCAGGTTATCGCAACGGAGTCCGTGCGCCTGGTATGGATGCACAGACTGAACCCCTGGCAACCCGCAAGATTCTCCTCTCCTCAGGCTCAGTCAGCCAGGGAACTGCAATCCTATTGGCGCTCGGTGATGGGCTTTCGGGTGGCGTTCTGGCTCAGTGAGCAGCCGGACAGGATAGTCGTAGGGAGGCTTGGGGGCGCGGCAATCCTGGGATTGTATGAGACGGCGCGGCGTTGGTCATGGTATGCGTTCACGGAGCCGTTTTTCGCACTCAGTGATGTTGCGGTCGTGAGTTTCAGTCGAGCGCTGGCGGAGCCGGACAGATTTCGGCGCTTCGTGTCGCGCGGTATCCTAATAATGCTCTCGATATCGTTGCCAATAATCGCTTTTGCCGGTGCGGAAGCCGAGAGCATTGTGTTGGTGCTACTCGGCCCACGCTGGGAAGGAGCGGTCCCGTACGTGCGCATATTGAGCGTGGCCGCATTCGGCGGCGCGATCGGTCGTGTAGTGCAATGGGTCCCGCTGGCCGTTGGCGAGGCACGGCGCTTACTGCGCTGGTTTATCCGGGTTCAGCTCCCCGTACTGCTGGCGGCTGCTGCTGTGGGCAGCATGTGGGGGACGCCTGGCGTCGCCCGCGCATACGCCATCGCGCTCGTGACGCTGGCGCTTCCAGCCGCGGTATTCTGCGCGCGCGGCACAGCTCTCAAGCTTTCAGAAGTCATGTTTGCCGTGGCACGGCCGGCTCTTGCCAGCTTGTGCGGTGTCGCGGTTCTCCTCGTAATGCAGGGCGCTCTGCCGCGCGGAGCTGGTGTCACCCATCTGGCTGTTGCGCTGGTTGTGTACGTGTCTGTTTTCGCGGTGGCCTGGCTCGCGCTGCCTGGTGGGATTACCGCCAGCCGCGAGATCGTTGTCACCTTCCAGGAGTTCCGCCGCGCGCCTATGAGGGCAGATCCGAAAAGCGACAACATGTAGATGAACGTAGTTGGAGTGGGGAGGGTAGTGGTTGCCGGCCAGGGAGTAGACTGAGGCTCTACACCTTCAGGGAGCGCAGAATCACACGCGACGCGGCGCTCGGCCGCCAGTGGTGACGGTGGCGGCTGCCGCGCTCGAGCGGACCGTCACGCGTAACCTGCCATTCATAGCCGAGGCACAGCTCCTCCACAAACACGCGTCCCAAAAAGAGAGCGAGTCGTGCTCCCATGCAGCCCCGCTCATCCGCGCCGAACGGTGAGTATTCGGACTTACCGAACGTGCGCGCAAGAAAGCGGTTAGGGTCGAACCGTTGTGGATTCGGGAAGACATTCGGTTCGCGGTGGCTTTCCTGGACACAGATGCGAAGCAGCCACCCCTCGGGTAGTGCATAGTCCGAAAAGGTTATGGGCCTGGCTATCCTGCGGTAAAGAAACTCGCTCTGCTCCATTCGCAACGTTTCCAGAACGATGCGCGAGCCGACGTCAGAAGGCTGAGCGCTGCTCGGCGATCCGGTCGTCCGCCCGGCGGTACGCATGCTCGACTGCCACTCCGGATTGTCGGTCAGCAACTTGAAGAGCCAGTCAACCAGTCCGGTAAGGTCGCCGTGCGATATGCGGAATACGAGAAAGAGATTGCGCGCACGGCTCGGATCGTCCAGGAGGGCCGGATCAGCCTCGAGGATAACGCGCAAAGCGGAGCCGGCAGCGACGTAATCAGGTGACCTCGCGCCTTCAGCGGCTACGTCGCGCATGAGAGTTGTAACTGAAACGAGGGCTTCCTCGAGCCGGCGCTGCCAGCGCGACCCTCCAGATCTGTCGAACTGGAGATTGGAAAAGGCGTGCTCGATCTCAGCGACGCGGGGATCATCCGGCAGGAGTCCAAAGAAGATTCTGGACAGCGAGACCAGCAGCCAGCTTGCGAAATATTCACGGCCGCGTACACCGCCATTTCCCTGCGCCGATTCCCGTACCACGGTGTCGAGCATTACTCGGCAGGCGGCCCGATTCGCCTGCTCGCCCGCGTGAAGCTCGAGCGATGCGAACGTCTTTCTGAAGAGTGGTGCCTCCTCGCGGTGGTCACTCAGCGCCATGTAACGGAGCGTGCCCTTTGGAAGGCGTCGGTTATAGGGCAAGGTGGCGCCGATCAGAGAGTCGGCGTTTTCGTTCAGTAGCCTGCGGGCGTTGGCGAGGCCGACGACACAGACGACCGGGCGGCCGAACTGGCTCATTTTGAAGACGGGACCGTGGGCGGCGGCCTGGTCCAGATAGAAGGTGCGGTCGTTGATCGCATCCAGAGATTTGCCAATACCCAGCGAACCCGGCGGCCACTTGCTCCGGGCGCCGTACGAAGGTCGCGCTCGCCACCATGCGAGGGTCATCAAGGCGACGGCTCCGATCGCGGCGAAATGGCGGACGGTCGGCCAACGGACGATCATCCAGATACCGATACCGGCCGCAACGACGCCCAACGAGACGACCGCGATCGCCAGTCCAGGCACTTCGGCCGCATCGCGACGGAACGGTGCTTTCGTCGCGATGTACAGTATGTGAAACCCTGCTAGGGCAAATACCGCTGATTCGAGAAGCAGAAGTATCAAAGGAAGGCGGATTCAAGAGGGTGAGCGAGCGGCAGATAAGAAGTTGCCGCTCTGCAACCTAGCACTGAACTGGTGACTTCCGTGACGCGCGCTGGCGAAGTAATGAAAGGTTTATTCCGGGGTGTTTTACGACAAGCCATCCAGGAGTGGCACGTGTAAGCCAGCGCATGGTCAGCAACTGGATACTGACAAAGCATTTTCAACTCTGCTGCTCCTCACCGATGAATTACCAATGATATCCGCACACCCTGCGGTTGAAACATCAGGAAAGGCAGAGCGCGAAGCTTTTGGATTGGTCGGCCAAATTTGGCTGCGCCCAAGTGGCAATCGCGAACCATCACGCGTTCAGGAAGGTGAGGCGCTCGAGAATATCGGTCTAGCCGGCGATTGCCACGCCGATGTGTGCTCACCGAGACAGCTTCTCCTGGTCAAGGACACTATCTACAAGCGTCTGGAACTTCAGCCTGGTTCACTTCGAGAAAATCTTCGATTGGAGGGCGACATCCGCCTTGAGCCTGGAGCGGTAATCGCCATCGGTCAGTCGGTTCTCCTCTGGCTGACTTTTGAGTGTGAGGTCTGCAGTCGCCTAAACAAGTATCGTCCTGACTTGATGAACGAGGTGGGTGCCGGGAGGGGAGTGCTGGCGCGAGTGCTTTCTGGAGGACATTTCTCTGTTGGCGACGCTGTTCTGCTGATCGGCAGAATGGCGCGACAATTTCCCGTTTCCTGGCGATTGCGAATTGCTGAAGTGGTCCGTTCAGTTCCAGACGATCATGTGATCGAGTATGGGCAACTGGCGCGACTGGCTGGAGTTCCGCGGAGCTACTGCCGGGTATTCCCAAGGGTGCTGCAGGAAGTGGCACGGCCGTTGGCCAGCAAGGCTGTATCTCGTGGCGAGAGTCCGGAAAAACGGCGGTGGACCGGTCAGACTCTTTACATCGAACATGCAACCGAGGGATGGGCGCTGTTGCCCACCGGTTAATAGGACTCGCTACTTCCCCGCTGTCCGATGCTCCCCGCGTTGAAACGCCAGGAATTGCGCGACCGCTTGGCGTGCCTTCGGATCGTTCGTTGTAATTTGCAACTCTGCGCCCCGGGGAAGATCGCGGATGACGTATCGGATCACCTTCCGCCGCGCTGTCATGACGCGTGTGCCAGGCACTTCGCTGGCGTGAACGAATCCCGGAACGGCAAAGTCTCCGCGTGCGAAGGCGGTGGCGATCGTGCGAAAATGCACCCGAATGCTCGCAACAGCCTGTGTATCCGCCGGAGCTGCCTGTAGGGCGATTCGGCCACCGTTGGCCAGGGTTTCGAAAACATGCGACGAGGTGTACTGATCGGCTCCCATCGCCTTTTCACCACGTCGCTGCATTTCGGCAAAAGCACTGTCGTGCGGCGCGTGGTGTTCGTGCGGCGCTCCGTGAGCCTGCGCCTGCGCGGCTGGTCGCGCGGCCAAGGTTCCAAAAAGCACGAGAATCAGGGTGCACGCTTTCATGGCAATCTCGAATTCGTGGTCTGGTCTTCCATTCCTACCACCCACGGCTGTCAGTGCCTGCATCGCTTGTCCGAATAGCAATAACGACGCAATACCCTTTCCGTGCAAGAATTGGGGGTAATATTACTCCGCCTCAAATGGAGCATGCGGCTTGAGCGATCTGGTCACGCGACTGCAGGATAGCCTCGGATCCAACTACCGCGTAGAGCGGGAGCTTGGCGGCGGTGGTATGAGCCGCGTTTTTGTCGCGCTGGACACGACGCTCGACAGACCTGTCGTAGTCAAAGTCTTGCCGCCCGAGCTGGCTGCAGAGTTGAGCGACGAGCGCTTCAGGCGCGAGATCCAGCTTGCGGCGCAGCTGCAGCACCCGCACATCGTCCCACTGCTGACGGCCGGCCACGCGGATGGCTTCCTCTATTACACGATGCCGCTCGTCGAGGGCGAGTCTCTGCAACAGAAGCTGGCGCGAGACGGTGCGCTCCCCATCGACGAGTGTGTGCGAATCCTCCGCGGAATCGTGGACGCGCTCGCTTACGCCCATTCCCGCGGAATCGTGCACCGGGATATCAAGCCCGCCAATGTTCTGCTGACTGCGCGCCTCGCGGTCGTCGCTGACTTCGGTGTGGCCAAGGCGCTCCGTGCCGCTGGCAGATCCGACAAGCTCACTTCCACTGGCATGGCCCTCGGCACGCCGGCGTACATGGCTCCCGAGCAGGCGGCCGGCGACGAGCAGGTGGACCACCGTGCGGACATATACGCGCTCGGCGCGCTCGCGTACGAAATGCTCACCGGACAGACTCCCTTCACCGGGCCGTCGGTTCAGGCGGTGCTGATGGCGCACCTGAGTCAGGCACCAAGGCCAGTCACGGCTACGCGGCCAAACGTGCCGCCCGCGCTGACAGCGCTGGTGATGCGGTGCCTTGAGAAGCACCCAGCCGACCGGCCGCAATCGGCGGACGAGATAGTCCGGGAGCTGGAAGCGATGCCTGCGTACAACACAACGTCTTCCTCAAGCCTTGGCAGTGCTTCTCCTCGAGTTCACCCGGCTCGCGCGTTGGTGCTTTTCGGCGCGACGGCAGTGGCTGTGCTGGCAGCCGCTTTCGTGGCGCAGGACCGGCTGGGTCTTCCGGATTGGTTTTTTCCGGCGGCGGTTGTGCTTATGCTTGCGGGACTCCCGATAGTTCTCGCCACATCGCTCGTCCAGCACCCCGTGGGCAGGAAGACGAAAGTCCGCATGGGTTTACCGCGCTGGCTGACCTGGCGGAAAGCCGTGCTTGGGGGCGTATTTGCGTTCGCGTTCCTCGGGCTCGCCGCGGCCGGTTACATGGCGATGCGAGCGATGGGTATCGGCCCCGTGGGCTCGCTCCTCGCTGCCGGCACGCTGGAAGATCGAGAGCGCATCCTCATCGCCGACTTCGAGAATCGCACCCCGGACTCGCTTCTGGGCCGCGTGGCGACAGAGGCCTTTCGAATCGACTTCGAGCAGTCTCCTGTTGTCACGGTGGTGCAGACGAGTGCCGTGCGGCAGGCCTTGGTGCGAATGCGCAGAGCTCAGGACACGACCCTGGACCTCACGCTGGCGCGCGAGCTTGCCACGCGAGACGGGATCAAGGCGATCGTCGCTGGAGAGATCGGGTCGGCTGGCGCGAATTACCTGCTCTCGGTTCGTCTGATTTCGGCGACAACCGGCGATGTCCTCGCCAGCGCGCGTGAGACGGCTCGCGATCAAACTGAAATTGTGGGCGCGCTGGACAAACTATCCCGGCGCGTTCGCGAGCGGATCGGGGAATCCCTGCGATCCATCCGTGCCGAGCCTCCGCTGGAGCAGGTGACTACCGGCTCGCTCCCCGCCCTGCGCAGCTATGCGCAGGGAGTTCGCGCGTACAACGAGGGCAATATCCCGAAAGCCGTGGATTTCCTTCAGGAGGCAATCTCCCGTGACACGCTGTTTGCCATGGCGTACCGCAGGCTGGGGACCTATCTCGCGAACAGCAATCAGGAAAGGGCTTTGGCGACGCGGGCAATAACAAAGACATACGAATACCGCGACCGGCTCACAGACCGCGAACGATTCCTGGCTATAGGATCGTATCATTCCATCGTGCAGTCTGATAACGAGCGCGCCATGGCAGCCTACCGAGCGCTTCTCGAGTCCTATCCAGGGGAATTCATCGCGCTCAATAACCTGGGCGTCGTGTTCTACGACCTTCGCCAGTACGACTCGGCGCTCGTGTATTACCAGCGGGCGCGAGGGCGCGACTCCTCAGGCTTGTCGGTTTTCACCAATGTCGCCAGTGTGCAGGCGCTTCTCGGGCGCCCGGATGACGCTCGTGCAACCCTTGGTCAGGCGGCCGCCCGATTCCCCGGCAACCCCACGATCGAGTTCCAGGTGGCCGCCTTGGCCGCGGCACTCGGCGACTATGCCGGCGCCGAAGCGGGAATTTTGAAGCTTCGGCGCGGAAGAAGTGATAACCTGGCGCAACGGTCCGTCATGAGTACCGCACTTGCGCGCCTGAGCGCAATCCGGGGACGGCTTCGTGATGCCGAACAGCATTACGCGGATGCTGCTTCAGCGAACGAGGCACGGAAGAACACGAGAGACTATCTCGTCGGAACCGCTAACGAGGTCCTGATAACGGGAGTTCTACGCGGCAAGCTCGAGCCTGCGATTGCGAGGGTCGAAGGTGCGCTGTTGCGCTATCCGCTCGCGCAAATAGAACCCTTGAACCGGCCATATCCTCAGCTTGCCTACTTCTTCGCAGTTGCGGGGCGCCCCGACCGGGCTCGATCACTGCTTGCTGAACGCGACGCGGCCACACCTGACGAGCCGCGAGACCGGATATATCCCTTCCGGGTGTTTCTCCCGCGCGCCGCCATTGCAATAGCGGAACGTCGTAGCGCGGATGCGTTGTCTGAGGTCGAACGCGCCGCAACGGGTCCCTGCGAATTGTGTTTGCTCCCGCTTCGAGGGCGCGCCTACGAGCTGGGCGGGAACATGGACTCGGCAATCATCGCATACGAACGGTATCTGTCAGTGCCGAATCTGGACCGCGCAATCATTCCGATTTCGGGTACCATGGAAGTATCGGACGCCCTGCACCTCGCGGCGACGCTACGCCGCCTGGGTGAGCTGTACGAGGAACGAGGCAACCGTGAGCGTGCGGCGCACTACTACGGGCGCTTCGTCGAACTTTGGAAGGATGCGGATCCGGAGCTCCAGGTTCAGGTCGCTGACGTCAAGCGGAGATTGGCGCGACTGAGCGGAGAAGGTGCGGGACGGTAGAGCTCATTGCCGCTGTTCTGAGCGTGAAAGATCGAGGCATTCACAGCAACCACGCAGTGCAGCCAATTCACTTCAGGAAGCTGTTTGACCGCGCCAATTCGTTGAGATGCCGGTTTGGATGTCGAGTGCTTGTGAAAGAGAGAAATTACCGTAGGGTCGGCCGAGAAGAGCTTTGCGCACACATGTGCTGCGTCGCCTCACTCGGACAGCAAGACCAACCTACTTGGGCCGCTGGTTCGCCAACGACTTGTAATATTCCTCCACCAGTTTCCGGAAATCGGGTGGCACCTCGGCTGATCCGCTGAGGTTCAAGCGGGGATTCCCCATCCCCTCCATTTGCCGCCGAAGCGCGAACTCGTATGCCTTGAGTCCCTGGATCACAGCAGCCTGAAGCTGCGCGATCTCCTCCTGGTCGCCATACACTCGCTGGTTCTCCAGCTCACGCATCTTCGCGATCACCGCGTCGAGGTCACGAGTGTCGCGACCTTCCTGTCGAAGCTCGCGCTTCAGCGCCTCCGCATCGAGTCGCCGTTCACGAAACTCGCGTGAAAACTGGCGAACCTGCTCCGGGCTCAACCGCCCAGGGCCGCTGTTCATCCCCCCACCACCGGGTGTAACTCCTCGCCCGCCCCCCGGCTGCTGACCCTCTCTCTGGCCTTCGCCTTGTCCTTGTCCCTGACCTTGTCCCTGACTCTGGCCTTGGCCTTGGCTTTGAGATTGACCTTTGCCCTGACCTTGCCCTTTACCCTCAGCCTGTTGGCCCTTCCCCTCCCCTTCGCCCTGCCCCTGTTGCTTTCCATCCCCCCTCTCGCCTTCAGCCTGCGCTTGTTCCGATTCCCGATTCCCGATTCCCGATTCCCGAGCCTCCTTCATTCGCTCCTCCAACGACTCCAGTCCGCGCACCAACCCTCGCGCGCGATCCAGAGCCTGCTCCGCATTGCGTCCTTCCGGCGCACCTACAGCTTCAGCCGCCTCTGCGATCTTGTCCTTCACACCCTCCAGCGCGGCACCAATCTGCTCCTCGAACGAGCGCGCGTACTCGGGCGAACCACCCTGAACCACCCCTTTGGAGTACCGAATCCGATCGGCCAGCTGTCGGTCGCGAATCGCGCCCGCAGCTTCTTCAAGCTTGCGCGAGGCCGCTTTCTGCTCGCGGCGTGCGTCGCGTGACATGCGCTCGAGCTGGGTCTCCAATTGCTTGACGCCCGACGCCAGCGAATCCTTGCGCTCGAAGAGTCGCTCCTCACCCTCACCCCCGCGCCCACCCTTCAGAGATTCAACGTCGCGCGCTATGTCGCGCTGACGTTGCGACAATTCCTCCGCGCTCCGGCGCGCATTCTGAATGTCGCGCTCGAGCCGCCCGGTCCGCTCCCTATCGAGCAACCGCCTCGCTTCCTGCAACTTGTCGAGCGCGGACGAGCCGCCGGCCTGCGCACCCTGGCCTGCCTCCCCCGCGGCGCGCCGCATTGACTCGGCCGCGTCGCGGAGGCGCTTGGCAGTTTCCGCCATCGCCGGCGACGCTCGCTCGCGAGCCAGGCGTTCAAGCTGGCGAGCGGCTTCTTCAGCCTCCTGCGCGAGTTGGCGCTGCCCCGCTCCACCACCGCTGCCGGACTGCCCACGGAGACTGTTCGCACGTTCACGCATGCGCTCGTTCTCCTGCTGCTGGCGCGCGGCCAGGCGCTTGAGACGCTCGAGCACTTCGTCCACCTGCTCGTCCGCGGCCTGCTGCTCACCTCGCTGAACGGTTTCGTACTGGTTGCGCAGCTTGTCCACCTCGAGCTCGAACAGATCTGCCAGCTCCTCCGCGTTCTGCTGTTCTCCTCCTCCGCCACCACCGGACTCACCACCCATGCTCACCTGCACCTCGCGGAAAGCGGCCTCCGCCTGCTGCAGAAAGCGGAGCGCGCGCTCTTCCGGGGGAATGGCGTCGTCGGGCTTGCGCGTGCCCCGGAGCGCCGCGGCCGCGCGCCTCTCCTCGGCTGCCTTGGGAAGCAGTTCCGCGATCTTCCTGAGCGAGGAATCGGCAGCGACGCCGCGTTCGACCATGCGCCTTGCGAGCGTCGCCACCTGCTCGCGCAATCGTCCCTCGCCGAGGGCAATCGTGGCGAGATTCTCCTGGTATTCCGCGGGCGACGTCACCGCGCGGTCGCGCACGGTCTTGAATGTGGCCGCGATTATCTCTCGCTGACGCGCGGATAGCGCTTCGTTCCCCTCCATCCCGCCGCCTCCGCCGCCTGCACCCTGTTCCGCCTGTCGGTATTCCTGTCCGTACGGACGAACCTGGAGGAAATAGATATCCGTCGTCGCGCTCTTGTTGTTCGCGTCGGTCCCACGGGCGAAGTACGAAATCATGTCACCTGGCTCGAGTGACATCTCCTCCAGAAGAAAAGTATGCCCTGCGGACATCTGTTTGGCCTTGCGTCCCTTGCCTCCGTAAAGGCTGATGGTGCGTCGTTCTCCGCCGTTCGCCGAGTAAATCAGCTCGAGCTTTGCGATACCGTAGTCATCCTCGGCCTCCGCTTCGGCGAACACCTCTTCGACAGAAGTCACCTTGGTGTCGCGACCGGGCTTCCTGAGCACCACAGTCGGCGGGAGATCGGCGAGAATATCTATGGTATAATCGAGTGACGCGCGGCGCGTCTCGCCATCGGCCGCCTGGAACTCGAGATGGTAGAAGCCAGCGCGAGCAACGCGAATTGAGGCGGAGAGCGCGCCAGTTGAGTCGGCCGTAAGCGCAATGGGAGGCTGGCCCTCCACAGCGATTCGCCCGGATTGCACGGGCATGGTGGGCCTGGCGCGAACGATAACCGTCGTCCCCTCGAGCGCGGTGATATCGCCGGCATCCTCCACGATTCGCGGCGCGAGGCCAGTATAAGCGGGGTAGCGGTACTCGAGGTCGATGCGCTGCACATACGGAAGGTCCGCAACCTCTATGCGGAAAATTGGAGAGCGCACACCGTTTGCTTCGACGAAATACTCGGTTCGGCTTGCGATGTCGAACAGCCGGAAGACATAGGCGCTTGAATCGGCGCCCGTACTCATGGGGATTCGTTCCCACTGCTCGGCCGAGCCGCTCGGAGCTGCGCCACCCTGACTCATGGACGCGGAATCCGCTCGCCTGATGACGATCTCCACTCGCTCGGCGCCGAACCCGTTCAGCCGCGCACCGATCTGCTGGTCTCCGCCGCGCGCGACAGTCACGTTTCCGGGCGCAACGGCGATTGCGTAAACCGGCGCAGCTTCGGCTGTTCCCCATGGAAAGAGAGCGCGCATCCCGTCGCTCAACATTCGCGGTCCGAAGGCGAATAGCGCTGCCGCGGCGACCGCGGCGAGCGCGAAGGCGCCCGCAGAGCGGATGATATCACCTTTTTCGGTTCGGGTGCCCAGCTCCGCCGAACGAACTCGCGCAAGCACCGAACGCTCGAGCTCCCGGGAAAGAACTGGCGAGCGATCGGAGCGCACGATGTGCTGCGACCCACCCAGCTCGATTGCGCTCACGAGCGCCGCGTCGAGTGAGGGATCGTGCTCCTCGATGAACAGGGCGACGCGATCGTCGGATACTCGCGGCAGCATGGGGAAAATCAGATAGCGAGCTGCCAGGACTGCCAACGACGCGTATGCAAGCACGCGTGTGACGATGACCGCCGATTCGTTGAACCGGAAAAGCTCTATCGCGTAGGAAGCGATGAGAAAGACGATCAACCCCGCGCCGACAACGATCGCCGCGCCACGCATCGCCTTCGCAAAACGCCACTGGGCGCGTACACGCCGAATGAGCCGCGTCAGCTCATCGTGAGTGGATGAAAAACCAAGTGTCGTAGCCATCGTCATAGCCTCCCGCGGAGTGCTTGGGTCATCCGACCGCACCGTGCCGCGACAATCTGTTAGACAGCGCCGTTTCCGCCGCGAGGGCGAGCAGCGCCGCCACTAGAAGATACCACCAAACGCTCTGTCGCCGCTCGCGCGCTTCCGCGGTGAGCGACACTGTGTCAGTCGCGCTCGCATTCGCCGAGACGCGTGGTGCTATGGCACGCACCAGCACGGCGGGATCGATGCGCGTCATATCGGATTCCGCCGGATCGAGATTGACAGCGATCACACGCTCGGGCTGCCCCGCCGAGCCTATCCTGCGGATCTCGTAGAAACCACGCTCAGCGAGAGCGAGATAACGATCACGCGCTCCGGCCGCAAAACCAATCGTGCCACCGGACGGGGCGCGGGCGACCAGCTCCGGAACCGTGATTCCGCCGGGCGCTCCTGGAGTTCCCTTGGCGGTCAGGGATGGCTCGGATGCCGACGCGCCAGCCAGAGAATCGGCTCCACCCGAAGAGTTGGCGTCTTTCTGTGACAGATTGACCACTTCTCCCACTTTCCATGACTGCTTTACCGGCGCATATCCGGCGAGGTGCTTGGCCAACTGATGCACGAATGGGAGAAAGACCGGCTGAACCGGTAAGTCATTCCAGCTACCGTCGAACGTGGATGTCCAGAGGGCGACTGTGCCTTCTCCCAATGGCCGTTCTGCCAGCGCGACTGCGCCGTCATCGAAGCTGGCAATGACGACGGCAGAATCAGCCACGGTCGTCGATGCGAAGCGGAAAAATCTTCCGGACGTCCAGTCGCCGCTTCGGGGGGCCCTAAACGGCTCGAACACGGGGTGGGAGTACTCGATACCTGCGAGCCGGGCGCTGCCTGACTCCATTCGGTCGGCAACGGAGTTTATCGCAGCGGGGAGAAGCTCTCGCGCTTCCGAAGACCAGGCACCTCGCGTGGCGCGTTCGCCCAGCGTCATGAGCAGGCCACCGCCACGGTGGACGAATTCCCGCAGCGCTCGGACGGCTGCGGCACCGGGATTGACATCGTTCAGTATGACGACATGGCGTCCGCGAAGCTCCGCCGTCCCAAGCCGGTTTCCCTTCGCCAAAGCCACGCGAAAGGGGGGATTCTCTCCAAGCTCGAGAGCTCGACGGAGGTATAGGCTTGCATTCGCCGAAGCGGCAAGATCGTCCACGATGAGAACATCGATCACCTCACCGGGTGCTACCGAGACGAACGAAGTGTCGTTGGAGGGGAGTGCATCGACGTCGGCGCTTACCACGACCCGCGAGCTGCCTTCCGGCAGCGCGAACGCCGCAAAAGTGACTGCCGCGGCACCCCTGGCTGGAATACTCACCTGCTTTGCTTCCAGCGCGCGGCCGTTGAGAGCGACAGTTACGGTACGAGTCTCGGGTTGCTCGCCGATGTTCGTCAGGCGCGCGGTCGCCAGCACGCGTTCGCGGGATGCGCTTCTGGACCGCTGCAGCGCCACGTTCGCAACCGCGACGTCGGAGGGATTGGGATCGGACAGATCCACCGGCGTTACGGTCGCACCCGCGGGAAGCCGCGCGTCGGTATCTCCAGTCCAGCCGGAGCGCTGGAAATCACTGATGAGCACAGCCTCGCGACGTGGAAGTTGGCTTTCGGCGAGTATCGTGCTGGCGAGTCCAATCGCTGGCGCGTACCGAGTCGCGCCGGAGCTGAGCCGCGCACCGTCAAGCATGGCGTTGAGCGTAGCCCGGTCCGAGGACGGGCGCCCAACCGCCTCCGCCGCGCCAGCGAAGAGCACAATTGTCGCGCGGTCGGACGCCCGCATGCCATCCAGAACGCGCCGCGCAGCCTCAATTGCGCGCGTCCAACGATCGCCATAGCCCATGCTGTAGGAGCGGTCCAGCAGGATTACGATCTCGCGTGCACCGGTCGAGGTTGAAGCGGCGCCAGCCAACCCCCCGCGCTGAAAGAGCGGCCGGGCGAACGCGAGTGCGAGAAGAATGATCGCAAGACATCGGAGGGCGAAGAGTACCCAGTGCCGGATGCGCTGTCGCCGCACCGTCCGATACGGTATCTGGCGCAGAAACATGAGCGACGGGAACGCTGTGACTTCCTTTCTCTGCCGGTGCGTAAGGTGGATGATCAGAGGTACCGCGAGCAGAGCGAGCCCGGCGAGAAATACCGGCGCGAGAAAGGCGAGCGGCATCAGCGCACCCGGCTCGCCCGAAGGCGGTTGGAGAGAAAGCGAAACAGCGCATAATCGAGCGGGGTCGACGTATCGAAAAGCGCATAGTCGGCGGCGCCCGCCCCCAGCATGGATGAGAGCGAAGTGATGTGTTCTGCGACGAGCCGGCGGTATTCATCGCGCAATTGCTCGGGAACGATGGGAATTCGCTCGCCGCTCTCGAGGTCCTCGAATGTGCCTGCTCCGTCGAACGGAAACTCACGCTCGGCTGGATCGAGAATATGGAAAACTATAAGGTCATTGCCGCTTCCTCTGAGCATGGTCGCGGCTTGGAGAACCGCGACAGGCTCCTCGTACAAATCCGAGATGAGCACCACGATGCTGCGCCTGCGCACCTGCTCGCTGATCGCGCGCAAGGGATCACGCAACGCGCCCTGCCCGCCCGGCTCGATCCGGTCGATCGTATGCAGCACCACATCGAGGTGCTTGAGCGCCGGCGGGACCACATTCACTATTGTGTTTGCGAACGTAACTAACCCGACGCGGTCGCGTTGCCGGTTGCAGAAGTAGGCGAGAGAGGCGGCGAGATAACGTCCGTAATCCAGCTTGCTGATCCCCGCGCTGCTGAACGCCATCGACCGCGAGATATCCAGCAACAGATACACATTGGCATTGGTGTCCGCCTCGAACTCCTTGATGTAGAAGCGGTCGGTCCGCCCATACAGACGCCAGTCGATTCGGCGCGTGTCGTCGCCGGGCATGTACGCGCGATGCTCGGCGAAATCCATGGACATCCCCAGCTTCGGCGCCCTGTGCAACCCCGTCAGGAACCCCTGCACCACCGTCTTCGCGAGCAGCTCGAGCGAATCGATACGCGCGAGCACGGCGGGGTCGAGGAAAGAGGTGGGGGAGCGAAGGGCGGGCATTGTTGGTCAGGAAAGTCGATTGCGGACTGCGGATTGCGGACTGAACTGCGAACTACTAACAGGAACTACGGACTGCAAACTGCAAACTGCGAAATGCGAAATGCGAACTGCGAACTGCGAACTGCGAACTGCGAACGCTCGATGACGTCTGCTAATCCGCAATCCGCGATCCGAAATCCTCCTCACATTCCCGACCTCGGCGGCTTGACCGCCGTAAGTAGTTGGTCGATGATGTGGTCCGTTGTCACGCGCTCGGAGCCAGCGTGGAAGTTCGTGAGAATGCGGTGGCGCAGTACGGGATGCGCTAGAGCGCGAACGTCGTCGAAGCTCACGTGGTAGCGGCCATGCATCAGGGCCCGCGCCTTGCCGCCCAGAATCATCTGTTGCGGTGCTCGCACGCTTGCGCCGTAGGTCACCCACTTCTTGATGAAGTCGGGGGCGTGCGGTGAACTGGGACGGCTCGCGCGCGCGAGATGCACGGCATAACGCGCCACCGCATCGGAAACCGGGATTTTGCGCGCGAGCTGCTGAAAGGCAACGATGTCGGCGCCAGTAATGGCGTGCTCGAAAACGTGACGCTGCACAGCTGTCGTCGCCTGAACGACTTCGATCTCCTGCTCCTCGGTGAGATAGTCGATCACGATCTCGAACATGAAGCGGTCGAGCTGAGCCTCGGGAAGCGCATACGTCCCTTCCAGCTCGATTGGATTCTGCGTGGCGAAGACGAAGAAGGGCTCCTTTAGCTCGTAAGTCTTTCCTTGCACGGTGACGCGGTGCTCCTGCATTGCCTCGAGCAGCGCCGCCTGCGTTTTGGGCGGCGTGCGGTTTATCTCGTCCGCGAGAACGATGTTGCTGAAGATCGGACCAGGCGTGAAAGTCATCTGCCGCCGCCCCGACACTGGGTCTTCCTGAATAATGTCGGTTCCGGTGATGTCCGACGGCATTAGATCCGGCGTGAACTGGATGCGGGAGAACCGCAGGTCCAGCACGCGCGCCAGCGTATGGATGAGCAGCGTCTTTGCGAGGCCCGGCACTCCGACAATGAGGCTGTTTCCTCCCGCGAAAAGAGTTATTAGCGCGAGCTCGATGACACCTTCCTGCCCGATGATAAGCTTGCGTAATTCGGAGACGACTCGGTCACGTCCCGCCTTGAGGCGGCTGGCGAGCTCCAGGTCATCGGGTTCGGAGAGGGCGACGGAAGGCGAAAGCGGAGAAGAGATTGCGGTCATTGTATTGGAGTGCGGAATGCGGTTTAAAACTGCGAACTGCGAAGAAGTACACCGAACTGCGATCCAAAGCGGTGAAATCAAAGGCTATCCCGATACCGAGATCAGGAGCGTGAAGAGTTTCTTCGCAGTTCGCAGTTCCCACTTCTTATCTAGTCATACCATAGATCACGTAATTAACCCCCAGCTTGTACGCTTCATTCGATATCTGGATCGGGATGAAGCCGGTATCCGACCACTCCCAATAGTCTCCGATATCGTTGTTGTAATTCACGATCACCATGAGCCGCTTCTTCGGATCATTGTCCTCGAAGATTCCCCAAAACTCGGCTTTGACCCCGAAATTCGGATGATCGAAGTCGAGTGATTCTATGTGAAAGAAGGAGTCGAAGATCGCATGTGACGAGTCCAGCTGGACGAGGCGCGCGTCAGGGAGCGCTTCATTCATCCGCGCGGCGAAATTCATCCAATGGTTTCCGACGAAGTCGTCGACGATCAGAAAGCCACCTTTTTTCAGGTAATCCCCGAGCCCCCTGGCTTCCTTTTCCGTGAGCGTCCAGAAGCCAGGCTCGCACAAATACGCGATTGGATACTTGAACAGCTCCGGATCATCGAGCGTCAGAATGTTGCTTGCCGTGAGGTGGGGCTTGAGTGTGCCGACTTCGCTGAGAATGCGGGTAAAGTTGCGCTCGCCGCGTGGATAGTCGTGATTCCATTTGACGTCGCCCCACTGGCTTCCGGATAGCGGCGTGAACTTGATTCGAACGAAAGTGAAGCGTCCATCGTACGGAATGTTCTCCGCGTCGACTGGAGGCCGCTCGAACCGCCGTTGAGCACTGGCGTGGTTTACCGCAGTTGCAAGCGCGAACGCCAGGAAGGTCAACTTTCGCATCATAGCGGCTTCCCCCTCCTGTCTGCCTTGCTTCCGTTGTCCTGCAAGTCGAGCAAAAGCTCCTGCGCCTTGGCGAAGTTCGGCGCGAGTTCCAACGCCTCGAGCACCGAGCGCCGGGCGTTGCCGTGGTCACCGGATTTCCGGTACGCGAGCGCCAGCTGATACTGCGCTTCCGCCATATCCACCGGTGCCAACGCGACTATCGCGCGCCGCTCGCGAAGCGACAAGCGGTTATCGCCGAGAGCGTCATACAGCGTGGCGAGACGGGTATGCAGGTCGATGTCGTACGGGTTGATGTAGATCGCGCGCTCGAGGGCCGCTGAAGATCCCCGGGAATCGCCAAGTTGCTCCAGAAGCTTCGCGAGCTCGACGTTTGCCGCGTAGGCATTCTCGTCCAACTCCGTAAGGCGCGTAAGCTCATCAGCCGCGCGGCGCGGGGCACCTTTCTCTGTATGAATCCGCGCCAGCAGCGCATACGGACTATTTGGACCAGCGTACTCCGGGAAGAGCGCCTTTGCCCGCTCGAGATGTGTGATTGCATCGTCGGTCTTACCCTCATCAAGCAGAGTTCTTCCCGCGGAGAGTTGCGCAACGAAATCGCCTGGATCGCGCATTGCGTCCAGCTGCGTCACCCTGCGGCGGACCGTCGCGTCTCCCGAGTCGCTCGCAGCGGATATCCGAATCGCCGCAAGCGGTTTGGAGAAGCGCTCCCTGAAATACCGGTCGAATTTCTTGTCCAGCGCGGTCTGGTCCGTGCCCAGTACACCTTTGACTACCTCCGCCGTTGTGAGGCCGTCGCGATACCCTTTGAGCATGGAGCGGATGGCCGAGATTCCTCCGTCACGCTCGATCATCTCGCATACCAGCGATGCCTGGTAGTAAGAGAAGATCACCTGCTCCGGATACGCCGGCGTCATGAAGCCTTCATTCAGGCGACTCACGGGAAGCAGACGTCCCGCCTTGTACGCCGCCAGAAACCCAACGCTGGGACCGGCGCCCCATCCCGGCCTCGCGCGGCGTTCCTCAAGCACGGACAGTCCTTCCGACAGCCAGCGTGGAACCCGATGATCGGTAACGCCCAGCGTGAAGGTGTGCGCCAGCTCGTGCCAAAATGTGGATCCCCAGTTGAACTGCCCCGTTTCGCGCGCCGACGGCGAGTCCATCGCCAGCACATTTCCGAAGGCGACACCAAGTGCGCCAAGTCCAGCGAGTCCGACCGTGCGCACGGAAAAATCGGCATGGCTTCTGTACAACTCCAGCCGGACCGGCGTGGCAGGTCGATAGTCGTACCGGGCGGCCAGCTTTCCATACGCCTCGCCGGCAAGGTCGCCAAGGTACAACGAGAGAAGCGCGGACTCCTTGCCGTCGATGACGAACAGGAACCGCTCGGTGCGCGTCTCACGGTAATCCTTGAACGTGTCGAGAAGATCCAGGGTGTTCTTGGTCCATACGTCGTAGGGATCGCCGGCGAACGCCTTCTCGAGATGAGTTCTGGCTGCGGCAATGGCGCCCGTGCGCAGCTCGTTGATTCCGAGAAGCGCGTACGAGCGCGTCGAGGTGGAGTCGATCGATACACCCTCGCGAGCAAAGCCCACCGCCTTTTTGTAAAAGCGGTTCCGCGCACTGAGCTCCGCCAGCGTTATGTAGATCTCGGCCGAACGCGGATCACGCGCGAGCGCACGGCGGCGCACAGTCGCGAAGGCGGGGTCCTCGCCGCGCAGGTGGTGCGTCGCCGCCAGGACGGCTAGCGCCGCGACCGATCCCGAGTCGATTGCCAGTGCATGCTGGGCCGAACGGCTGGCGTCATCGAGATTCTCCGCCTCCAGCCGCAGCGTAGCCAGAAATACATGCGCATCGGTGTAATTCGGATTCACGCCGAGGCTTTGCCTGGCGAGACTGTCCGCGCCAGGCTGTCCATCGAAGCGGCGGACGCGCGCGGATCCGAGCAGCGCCTCGGGATCACGCGGATTTATCAGTAGTGCGGTCTCAAACGTGGTTCGTGCATCGGCGCTGTTGTACTTCTCGAGAAAGAGATTTCCAAGCCGCACACGCGGCTCGAGGTTCGTAGAGTCTGCGACGATGGCCTGGTCGAACGCCTTGAGCGCATCCTTGAACAGCGCGGGATCGGTCAACCCCAGATAGCGGCAGGCTGTTCCGATCGCTGTCAGCTCGGCGGAAGTAAGACGAGAGCCGCGATTGTAGAAATCGATAAACCAGTCAAAGTCGCGAACAGCACTTTCACGTTCACCGCGGCCATACCTGAGGACCGCGAGATTGAGGCGTGCAGCGACGCTGTCGGACGCGTGACCAGCAATCGCGCTCGTAAAGGCGTCGGTGGCCTCGGTGATTCTTCCCCTCTGGACGAGAATCTCGCCAAGCGTGTTCCACAGCTCGGCGGACTGCGGGTGTGACGCGACGAACCCGCGCCCGCTTGCTTCGGCCTCATCGTAGCGACCGACCTCACCGAGTGCACGCAAGAGGCCCCGATGCGCAGCCACGGGAGCGTCAGTGACAGCAGCCAGGGATTTGAAAGCGGCAATCGCAGCATCGTAACGCCCCGCTCGAAGAGCGAACTCGGCTTCGGCGATACTCTGCGCCCGGGCGGGTCGGTTGCAGGCGCACGCCAGAAGGAAGAGGGAGAGTGATGCGCGAAGCGCGTGGCGTAGCGAGGGGTGGATACTCTCGAAGGCGAGGAAAAATGCGATTGACTTGCGGGGCTCTGGGCGCCACGAGTGCGGTGCCTGGTGCCGGGTGCCCGGTGCCAGGTTGGTACGGCGCGGCTCGCGGTGTTCGGGTTGAACTCCGCGCGTGATCGAGAGCAGGGTCATCGGGGCTTGGATCCCGCTGCGCGGATGGCTTGCCCGTTGCGCGCGAGCTCGACGAGAAGTTTCTCGAGGACCTGTGAATACGCGGTCGAATCCATCCCGGATTTGCCGGCTCGGAGCGTGGCGAGGCGTTGCTCGATGCGCGTCTTTTCGGCGATCAGTGGTGAGAGCGCAGCATCGCTGGATGGCGCGCGGCCGGTTCCGAACCCGCCGCCGAGCACAAGCGTGCGGGCAAGAGCCCCGTCACCCGAACCACTTACGGGGATGGCTGTACCGACGCCGTCGCCGTTGTCGTCCAATTGGGAATGTTCGCTAAGCAGGCGGTTTTCCTTCTGATAAGCGCGCTCAACCTCGCGGCGGGCAAACTCGTAGGCTTCCAGGATGGAGACTCGGTCATCCTTATCGGTGTCGGCGGAAGCACTGTCCAGAGCCGCAACGAAATACCGGGGAAACATTGTCTCGTTGCGCTCGAAAGCAGTCTTTGTGGCGGTGATAATCACCCGGTCGCGGCCCGAGAGCGCACGGATGAAGTCACCGCTTGCGCTGGCCGCGTTCACCAAGGTGATTTTCCGCTGAGTGAAGGGGGCGAACAGACGGCCTATTTCTTCCGCGGATATGTCCGGTCCGGGGATGCTGAAACGGGATGCTTCACCCTGGGCGCTGCCATGGCCAATCAGAACTACCAGAAGATGATCGCCGGCGGCGCTGCGTTCGGCGATGCGCGACAATGCGCGCTGTATGTTCGCTTTGGTGGACAGCCCATTGACTCGCGCGCGAGCGCGCGTGGTGTCTTCGGCGAGCCAGGTAATGCTGGAATCCGGAATTCCCATGCGTGCGGCGGAAGTGACGAGCGAAGCCGACCAATCGTGGAAGGCACGCTTGTACTGCGCTTCGCCACCCAGTCCGGTCACGACGAGCAGGTAGGTGGCAGGGGTGGAGCGCTGAGCGGGATGCGCGCCACGTATCCGCAACGGGGGGGCCCCCCCCGCTAAAGAATCTGGGACAAAAAGACCTGGATTCCGGCATTCTTCGAGCGCATACGGTACCGAATCAGCGCACGCCGCTGCGGCAGCTTCACGGGGGGCCCCCCCCGAGAACAACGTTATCATCGCTCCCGCCGCAATGCCCCATCGCCTCATGACATTCCCCATCCAAAATACGCTATCCCCCGTGCGCACTTCCGCTCTTTCCCGGTAGACCGCAATCCGCAATCCGGAACCCTGTGGGCGTCGCTCACGCCAGCCTCCGATACCGCCGATACCCCCATTCTGCTCCAACCAACGCACTCAAAAGAAGAAAGATTGCTGGCATGTCCCACAACTCCTTCTGCTCCAACACCGTAGCCCCACTTTGACTCAAGGAAAGATCTTCCGGCAACCGTCCCACGTCGTCCGGCCTGTAGAAGCGCCCGCCGGTCTCTCTCGCGATCCTCTGTAGCAGGGGCGCCCGCATGGCCGCATCGAAGAACTCCGCCTGCGACTCCGCGACTGGCACGAACGCCGTATCGCTCAAAGCGGTCCCGGTGTCACCAATCTTCAACTCGGCGCGCACCGAATATGCCCCTTCCTCTTCCGCCAGAAAGCTGCCGCGGTACTCGCCGTCCCTCTCCACCGTCCATCGGAGTGGAACGTCTATGGGGGTCCCTGACGGAGCGGTGACGCGAGCCACGACTTCTCCGCCATTCACCCTGAGATAAGCTGAATCGCGCACCTCAGCGAGTAAATGAACTGTCTCGCCGGGAGCAACTTCCCCTCCCTCGGCTACAATGCTGACGGGCTCGGAGACGTCGCTGACGAGCCAGCGGAGCATCTGCCGCCAGAAGGTCTCGTGCGTCATGTCGTCCACTGGAATGTCGGCGTGCATCTGCCAGAACCAGGAATCCTGTACCGCCAGCGCTATGGCCTTCCCGCGCCCGTATCGCTGGTGCGCGAGTACTACCTGCCTGCTGCCAGCACTACCGGTACTGCCGGTGAGCAGTGAAGTTGCTCCGGGCTTGAGTCTGCCTATGCGATTCACAGTTGAGAGCGGAGGCAATGTCTTCCAGCGATCCGCTGACTCCCGCTCCGTAGCCCCGATCTGCGTAGCCGCGTGGGATCGGGCTGCATCGGTAGGAGTAACGCTCAGCTCAACAGGGGCGGCATCAGCTGAGTCGCTGTCCGTGCTCACAGGTAGCATCACTGGAAGCACGTTCCCCAACGGAGTTCCCCCGTATCCTCCCTCCGCAAACGCGTGCGCTCCCCCCAGCATCAGCAGACCGCCACCCCGCTCCCCAACGAAGTCCGCGAGCATCCGGAGCTGGTCGTGCGTGAAGAAACTGGCTTCCATGCTCCCGAGGATGATCCCGCGGTATTTGAATAGCTCTTCCCTCGTTTTGGGGAATCCCGCGGCAAGCTCCTCCGCATCGTCTACGTCCAGTCGGAGAAACTTGTCCTTGGCAGTCCTGATAAATCCTACCACCTGCAGGTTGGAGTCTCCTGCCACTGCCCGACGAAGGTACTTGATCTCGAACCTGGGCTCGCCTTCCACATAAAGAATTTTTTCACGTTCGTCCCGAACAACGACGAGGGCTTCTCTGTCATTGTTCTGGGTAATCTGCTCACTCTTGAGCGGCGCAATTCGAAAGCGAAACCTTCGCGGACCTGGCTCCGATGCGCTGACGCGGAGTCGCACAGGAGTGGTTGCCCCGTCTTCCCCCAACGTCACATCCTCCGTCGCGACAATGCGGCCACCGTCCTCAACCTGGAGCTTCACCCTGTCCCCTGAAAAACCTCGCTGAGTTACCAGGACATTGAACAGCAGGGAAGAACCAAGGAGCACCGAGCGAGGAAGCTCAACGCGACTTATCTCGACATCGCGATTCAAGTGCTCCTCACCCACGCCAACGGTGAAGACCGGGATTCTCCTCGCTTTCAGCGCGAGCAGCGAATCGGTAATTCGCGCCGCTGAGTTGTCGCCGCCATCCGTGAGGAGCACGATGCCTGCCACCGGAGCATCGCCAAGCGCCTGAACGGCGTGCTCCAGTGCGGTTGCTATTTCTGTCCTGCGACCGGCGAAGGTGAGTTCCGAAGCGCTCGCCACTCGCTCAGCGTCGCGCGAAAAGCGAAAAACTCTGACCCCGAAGCGCTCAGACAGCTTTGCGAAAAGCGCGCTATCCTGTGCTCCGAACAGGCGAGTCGCCACCGAGCTTCGTGGCTTGCCATCGACGTCGGCGATGCGCATCGAGCGGGAATCGTCGATGAGCACTCCCACGAGATTCCGTTGCGGCACCGACGCGGAGACGATCAGGGTTGGCCTGAGCAGCGCGAACAGAACCAGGCCGAGAATGACAAGGCGCGCCGCGCCCAGGACAAGGCGGTCGCCCAGTCGAGTCTTCCATCCGCCGCGGGAATACGTCAGAACAGCGATTACTATCACCGCCGTTGCGCAGAGGATGACAGTCGGCAGGTTCGGTGTGGCAAACGTCAGCTCCCCGCGCTGGAAAATCGCCGGGCGATACTTGAACAGAAATTCGAAAACGGATTCTGACATGAAAGCGGGAAACAGGAACCATGAAGCGGAGAAGGGAACGCGGATATGGAGGCGGCTACCCTCGTCGGTCCCTGATCTGGCTACACTGCCGAGCCTACTTGAGTTCTACGCTCCGAAACGGTGAACGGTTGGAAGTTGCCGTAAATATTCGCCTGGCGTCTCGCACATTACCCACCGCTGCGTCTTTGGACACGCGTTGATCTGCGCCAGCACGTCAGAATCCTGTCAGGAGGACTTTCGTGCCGAGCGAAGGTCCAACCTCGCGTCAGGTTTACACTCCTCCTGCTCGGCATTCCACGCACTCCCTCCTGCCTCCAAGGTAGCTTTGCCATCTGCGCAGAAAGGAGCCGAACATGTGCTCATCGCAGAGTATGCGCTTGCACTGGTCGCATACTCCTCCGTAAACCGGATCGAAGTGCGCTCGGCAAGCATCACAGACTGAAGGAAATTCTGATTGTCGAAAGACTCGCATGGTTGCAGAACCGCTTACTTCGCTGCCGGCTGTCTTGCCATGAAGACCGGCTGCACCCACGCCACCGCCCCGCCTGAATCTTTCACCTTGGCCCGCACATACCCGGTTCGGTTGGATCCCAATCTGAAAACAGCGGGGTTTGCCGACGTCTCGTGCAGCACTTTACCATTTGTCCCGATGAACGCCGTGCGGAATTTGAAGTCGCCGCGCGGTAAGATGCGAATCTCCAGCGTCGTCGCGGTGATTGCCACATCCTCCAGCCCCACGCCGGTGCTGGCGTAGAACAGCCCCGCCTCGAGACTTCGCATGAGCGCTTTAGTCTCGAGCGATGCGGCCTTCACCGCGATCCAGCCGCGACCGGGGTTTGATCGCGCGGCGGCAAACTCTTCCTTGAAATGGTGAGCATCGTCCACCGCTATTCCGTAGATACGCTTCCCCCGCGACAGGAGATAGTCCCATATCTCCTCCATCCCCGGCGAGTCTCCACCACCTTCATTGTGAACCAGGGGGTGTCCGTTGAAGATCTCCAGCAGCTTGTCGCGTTCGATCTTTGCCAGGATTTCCTTGCCGAACGCCCAACGAAAGTTGGGGTGATTGATGTGCGGAACTCCGTCCACTTCGCGAACTGCATCGACGTTCTTCTGAATGGTGCCGACAAGAGTCGAATCCGTCCGGGGCTCGACAACATGCGGCAGATTGAGTCCGTTAACGTGGACGGGGCGCCGATCGAAACTGGTAGTGAGCTCCTCCCCAGGGATAAGAAGGAACGCTGAGTCAACCAGGTGCGCCAGTTTGCCAGGATCGGTAAAAACATTGTGATCGGAGAGCACCAGAAAGTTGTAACCATGATTTTTGTACCAGCGCGCGACCTCTTCGGGCGGTGAGTCTCCGTCACTCATAAGGGTGTGCGCGTGTGTATTGCCCTTGAACCAACGCATCCCTTGCGCATCGGGCACCTCGAAAACGGCACGCGGGGACTGAGCAGACCCGGGCGCCGCGCAAGCTAACCCCACAAGCGCGAGGACCAATGTGAATGGCAATGGGAATCGCTTCATCTGTACCAGCGTAGAGGTTACTGGCCGAAAGCTACGCTGTGGTGGTTCTCCTCGCATTTGCCCAGGCGTTGACCGGGTGGGATACGCTGGCTGGGACGTGGCCCATTGGGATTGCACCGTTACAAGATTGCCGTGGGACATGTCCCCTGTTCCCCCAAGCTCGATCCTTCTCATCGGAACAGATGGCTGCAGCTTTGAAGCCCATCCGTTACCTGAGTATTGCTAATCATGACTTGAACGTTACCGCTCGGGTCTAAGCTGCACCTCCCTACAACAAATCTTCCAGGGAGGTATCATGACACAACCCGGCTGGCGGCTATTGACTACTGCGCTCGTGAGTGCTCTGGCGACGGCTGCATGTACGGATTCTGCAGGAACGATCGCCGCACCCGAACGCGTTCCCAGCGATCCGAGTTACGCTCTGGCACAGGATGAAGGTCCTTTTTCAAACTTTACTCCAATCGCTACTTCAACCGCGTGCACAGCGGGCGGCGATGCGGTGAACCCCTTCATAATCCCCGCGGGCTTCGAGCAGGAGATAATAGCCCGGGAAGGAGATGGCGGGACCGCGGACTTGTGGGACATGCATACCCAGAACGAAACCGGGCCGTCTGCGGGCCGGTATCTCTACCGCGCACATGAGATTGGCCCAAATTCCCAGGTATCTGTGCAGGACTTGCGGACGCGCCAGGTAAGCATCCTGGCCCAGCGCGCCGACTTCGAGCGTTTCGACGGAATAGCCTGGACGCCGTGGAACACAATAATCGTCGCCGAGGAAACCAACCTGGCTGGGTTCCCGGACCCCGACTTCCCTCAGGCGATTGCGGGTCTGGTATACGAGATCGACCCCCAGACTGGGTCGGTCGTAGCGCGTCCAGCCATTGGCTCGCGTTCCCACGAAGGGCTGCGATTTGACTCGCGGGGCAATCTCTACGGGATCGCCGAGTCTTCGCCGCCGACTGGTGGCTACATCTACAAGTTCGTGCCGGACCGGCACGGAGATCTATCCAGCGGCCAATTGTACGCGCTCAAGGTCACGGACCCCACCGCTGCCGACCGTACCGGTGCGGCGACCTGGATCGCGCTCGACCGCACCGCGGTGCAGGTGAGTTCGGATGCGGAAGCAACCCGTGTAGGTGCGACCGGATATGGCCGGCCAGAAGACATTGAGAATGCTACCAGCACCGGAAACGCTCCCGAAGGGCTCAGAAACGTTCTCTTCATAGCGATCACCAGCGAGCAGCGCGTCATCGCTGTCGAGCTCGGCCGTGGCGATGACTCCTACGTCTTCGACTATGTGAAGGCGGGGGTCAACGCGCCAGTGGATTTCGAGGCGCCCGACAACCTCGCGCTGAACCGGGCTGGCGAGCTGTTCATCACCGAAGATCCTGGCGGAGCATTTCCGGCGAAAGTGAAAGGCGACGACATTTGGGTCGCCAAGCCTTCGACGGATCGCGGACGCGGGCTCGCGCCCGCTGTTGTACGCTTTGCCACTCTTACGGATTGCGACGCCGAGCCGACCGGGGTGTACTTCAACCTCAGAAACGGCAGGCTATTCGTTAACGTGCAGCATCGCGGCGGCGATGGAGTGGACTATGGCATGCTGATCGGTCCTGTCGGACGTGAGGGCGGAAACCCATAGTTCTCAACTTTGGGATCACGGCCACTTTGCAGAAAACCCCACGCTGGAAGGCGCGGGGTTTTTCGTAGTGGGTCTGGGGAACTGACACAATCGAACCATCAGCAAAGCTGCGGGAAACCACCCTAGGCGCGCATGACCTCTCTGAACGCCGACGCGAACAGCTTCATCTCGTCCATCGTCCCCATGCTCACCCGGCACCAATCCATGAACGGCGGGAACGGGCGTCCCACCATCACGCCCTTTTCGAGCATCGCTTTATGCACCGCCTGGATCGGCTTGCCAGTATGAAACAGAACGAAATTCGTGTGAGAGGGAACGTACTTCAACTTCATGTCATCGAGGACGCCGTACAGATACCGCTTCGCCTCTCGCGTGCGCGACCGGCTCAGCGCCTGGTATTCAGGGTCGCGGTAGCTGGCTATTGCAGCTCGCGCCGCAAGAACGTTGGGAAAGCTCATCATTAGACCTTGCAGCCGGCGTATGATGTCCGGCCGGGCGATGCCGAATCCGATTCGAAGTCCCGCCATGCCGTGAATCTTTGACGCCGTTCGCGACACAATGACGTTATGCCCGTCGCGGACCATGGACACCATTGAGCGGTGTGACGGATCCTCCACGAACTCGTGATACGCTTCGTCGACGAAGACGACGGCTCGCCGCGACGCGCTCTCGCAGAACGCGCGCAGCTTGTCACCCGGCACAATCGTTCCCGTCGGATTATTCGGATTGCAAACGAAGACCAGCCGCACCGCGCCGGTCGTGCGACGGTCCATGGCGTCCAGATCGAGCACCATCTTGTCGTTAACGGGGACGTCGTGCACGTAACCGCCGACGGCACGAACGTAACCTGTAAGTCCCTCGAAAGTCGGCGCCGGGGCGACGACTTCGCCACCAGCAAGCCCATACGCCAGCCCCGCGAGCGCGAGCACTTCACTCGATCCCGAGGCGACGAAGACGTGATCGGCTGGCACCTTCTCCTGCTCCGCGATGAGCGCCGCTAGTTCTTCCATTGCTGGGCTGTCGTACTGCCCACTCTCACCGAATGCCGCCGACGTTGCCGCTCGCGCCTTTGGCGAAATGCCGTACGGGTTTTCGTTGAAGTGGAGACGGATCGGCAACGCGCGAATCGCCGGCTCGAGTTCCCGCTTCGGCAGAGCCGCGAGCGCGCTCCGCCCGGCCAGCAGACCCGCCCCCGCCGCGGCGCTACTGGTAACCAGCCAACGACGACGATTCATGAGCATGGAAGTCTCCGGACATTGAGAGATCATTTGAAACTGCGTGCTGCGTACTGCGTGAACTGCGAACTGCGAAGAACAACATATCACTATGCCGCCGTTTGGAGATAACAGGTTCGTGCTAGTCACTCTTCGCAGTTCGCAGTTCACGCAGTACGCAGTTACGCAGTACGCAGCTTCACGCAGTACGCAGCTTCACGCAGTACGCAGCTTCACACCCCCCACACCTCCCCCATCACCCTTCCAAAATTCCCTCCGATCACCTTCTCGATCACCGCCGCCGGATGGCCGCGTTTTTCCAGCGCGACAGCGATCGTCTCGAGGCGGCGCGGGTGGTTGAGGTCCGGAATGTACGGAAAGCGGTCCTCATCAGGAGCCGAGATGCCGCGCTTGACGCGATCAGCGACGGACTCCGTTTTGATGCGAAGGTATTCCGGCGTTTCCTCCACAGGCGTAATGCTGTTGTCGCTACCTATTCCAACGTGATCGGCGCCGCACACCTTTAGTGCGTGCTCGATATGCTGCACCACAAGATCGGCGGTTGCATATGGGGAAGGTGCGCCACCCAGGAACGGCATGAGGTAAATCCCGACGACTCCGCCTCTGTCCGCCATGGATTTCAGCTCCCGGTCTTCCTGGTTGCGAGGATGCCGGTACAGCGCCCGGCAGCCGGTGTGCGATATGATGACCGGCTTGGTGGACGCGGAGATTGCGTCGGCCGTGGTCTGCGATCCCGCATGAGAAAGGTCGACAACGATGCGCATTTCGTTGAGACGCTTGACCATGTCGCGTCCGAAGCGGCTGAGTCCGGCATTGGCCGGCTCGAGGCAGCCATCACCAGCTAGTGCGCGATCGTTGTACGTGAGCTGGATGACGCGCACGCCGAGTCCGTACATCGTCTCGATCATCGAGAGATCCCGTCCAAGCACGTCGGTGCCCTGCATGCCGAGTATGAGTCCGAGCAGGCTGCTCTGCTTCGCGCGGCCTATGTCCGCATGCGCGCGAACCAGCGTAAAGTGCGTCGGATGCAGGGCAGCTTCGTTCTGCCAGTAGGCGATGTTGCGGATGGTTCTGTCGAGCGAGACATCGCTCACGGTGACGTTGACGGCTGTGATGCCCGACTTCGTTGTGTTGTCGAGCTGAGCTTTGCTCAGTGGTCCGCGCGGCGGCCAGGGGATGTTGAAGGGGCCGGGTGTAGCGAGGCAATCGATGACGATAGCGCGGCGGTAAATGTCGCGGGCGTCGTCGTTTGGGGAGCGGGGATTAGGGGTTGGGGAGTGATGGGAGTGATGGGAGGGGGTGGGTTTACCGCCGAGGGCGACCAGTGCGCCACCGAGCAGCATGCCGAATTCGCGCCTGCTCGGATTGCGCGAGCAGAAATCAGAATCGCGTGAATCAGGCATGTCGTGCTCCGTGGATGGGTATTGCCGATGCGGACCGTGTGGTGAGAATCTGCCTTTGCAGCATGTCGCTCACCAGAGCCTGGATCTTGCTGCCGCTTTAAGAGGATGCGGACCAGCGTATCTCTCATCATGCAATTGCGGCTGATCCGCGCATCGCACTTACCCATCGCGGCTGTGCTTGCCGCCTCGGCACTGTGCGCCTGGGCCGTCTTCGTGCATCTCGTGCCCGCGGCTGGCACATTTCGCTGGGACGAGGGCGCGCACGCCATGCAGGGTCTCCTCATAGCGCACGACCTTCGCGCGAACGACTGGCTCGCCTTTCTATACGACTCGTACGGTCAGGTCTATTGGCCCCCGGTTCACTCGTGGCTCACCGCTGCCGCCTTCCTCGTGGCAGGCCCGAGCGAGACAAGTGCGCGGGCAGTGAGCGTCCTCGCATATGCGATTCTCGCCCCTGTGCTATGTGTTGCCGGAAGATACGTCGTGAGCACACGCCCTGAAAATTCCGAGCAAACTGTGTTCAGGCCGCCCGCGACCGGGCTTATCGCGGCCGCTCTCGCGCTCACGTCCCCAACCTTTCTGACGCACGCTGCGCAAGCGATGCTCGAGTCCACGGGGTTGCTCGCGTTAGGCGTTGCGTTCTTGTGCTTCTTTCGAACGAGCCGGCCGTCCGTTCGACCGACCGACTACACGCTTCTCGGCGTGGCCGTGGTCGTCGCCTACTTCGTCAAGACAAACTACGGACTGTTGCTGTTCCTAGCGCTCGGGCTCTTTCTTAGCGTCGAAGCAGTGGTGCGTCCCGGACGAGTGACGCGCCGGCAGATGGCGTACGCCATCGTGCCCATGGTCATCGTTTGGGTGGTGTGGTTCGCCTATCCTCCCAAGATTGTCTCCACCTGGCAGACGCTCGTCAACCAGCCATGGAAT
>JACMME010000054.1 GCA_014379205.1 Gemmatimonadaceae bacterium | reverse complement strand
GGCCGTCTCTACCTCGATGCATCAGCATCGCGGGAGAAGTATGCGGTGAGTGGATTCTCGCGAAGCTACATCTGGCCCGGCACTCACACATTCCTGTGTCTCCAGGATTGCGTGCGCGAGCTACTCTATCACGGAATGGATCTGATCGAGGTGAGGAACGAGACGCGCGACTACGAGCTGACGATGCGGCAGTGGGCAGAGCGATTCGACGCGGCACGCCAGGAGATAAGCGCACGGTGGAGCGAGCGAATCTACAGATCGTTCCGACTCTACCTTTGGGGCGGTAGCAGAGCGTTTCACCACGATTACATCCAGGCTTACAGCGTAGTAGCGCGACGCAGTAACGGGCCGGGGCCGCGGCCGGGCGCACTGCGGAGGTTGATCAACCTGGTGAAGGGCTCGATATGATCAGTGGAAAGGCCGCATCGCGACGACTACGAGGCGCGCATTGGCATTTGGGCTCTGTAGACGCTCAACGAGCGAGCTTGAGGACGAGCATTGCGGGTTCCCTACCCCCGGGGTGATACTGCGCAACAGGCGAGTAGCGTGATTTGGATGCGTGTAATAGAACCTGTTGTCCTGTGGATCCGTGCGTACGCAGCCGAAAACCTCCTTCCTTGTCCGCAAAAACCGCTTCATCGGTGTGTCCCTCGACCCACACGCGCGCGCTGTCAATGGGCCGACGCGATGCGTCAACAACACTCCCGGCGATTTCGGCTGTTGTGTCAGATCTCAGCACCAGAATGATCGCCGGGTTCATGTCGGTATTGAGTGCGACTGTGGATTGGCCGCGCAGAAATGCTTGTTCGAGGCTTCCAAAGACCGTCATCGCACCGGTCTTTGGGATCGTGCTCCTTGGAATGTCGAACTGCCAGCCTCCACTGAACTCTTTCGGCTGGCCACCCCACGAAGACCAGACTTTCGCGTGATCGACCGGGACACTGTCGGGTCCGACCACTGTCACGCGTAACCGATAAATATCGGCAGTCTGGACTTGATGGCGCAGCAGTGTATCCGCAACCGTGGGTGTGAGCGTGAGAACCATTATCGCGGCAAGGCCGCCCCACAGCAGCGGGTTGTGCCTGGCGCTTGCCCGAGCGCGGAAAGTGAGGAGTGCCAGAATCGCGACCATCGCGAACGCCGCCAGGCTCCAAGCCGTTGAAATCCTGGACGCCGCTTCCAGGAATTGCGGAATGACGCCTGGCAAGGTGCCTTCCGCTGGCTCGCCCGTCGATTGCATCGACAACGTCATTATCAACGCAGTTCAGTCAACGCTCGTTTCGCCGCTTTGGTCTGGAGATGTTCCGGACCGACAGTGTGGTCGAGCATTATAATCGCTCGACGTAGCAAGCTCGTTGCTTCCGCGGTGTCACCGCGCTTCCAGCGCACCCAGGAGAGAGTCATCAGGACGCCGGCTATTTCGGGATGTTCGGGCCCCAGCGCTTTCTCGTTATTTGCTAACGCGCTTCGAAGGAGGCGCTCGGCCTGGGGAAAGTCATCCTTCCTTATTACCACCATCGCCAGATTGGCGAGTGCTGCGCCTACCACTGGGTGGTCAGGTCCAAGACTTTGCTCCAGCATGGCAAGCGAGCGCCGCAGTAGTGAGTCCGCCTCTGGAACCTTTCCTTGTTCAGCCCGGGCAAGGCCTAGCAGGCCGATAGTGCCAGCTATTTCCGGATGGCCGGGCGGAAACATCTTCTGCTGAATCACCAACGAACGCGAGATGAGCGAATCAGCTTCGACGAACAAACCCAGAAGCCCGCGGTCCATTCCGTATGCTTTAAGGACCTGGTACAGGAACAGATAATGAAACGGAGGTCCGGTACGTTCGGCTAACGAGAGCGCACGCTTGTACGCGCTATCTGCCCGGGTGAACTCTCCTTTCTCATTCAAGACGCGCCCGAGATTCGTCAACGCAGGAACCAGCACGGTACTGTCATCCTGGCTTCGTCCAATCTCCAGCGAGCGAAGAATGGCTCGTTCCGCGCCTGCATAATCTCCCTTCCTCCCAAGCAGAGTACCTAAATCGTTGTAAGCGAGTGCCACCGCCTGGCCGTTGCCTTCTGATCGTTCAAAGTTGGCGATGGCCTGACGTATAACCGGTTCC
>JACMME010000053.1 GCA_014379205.1 Gemmatimonadaceae bacterium | reverse complement strand
GATGCCACGCTCCTGCTCCTGCTCCATCCAGTCCATGGTGGCGGTGCCTTCGTGCACCTCGCCGATTTTGTGCGTCTTGCCGGTGTAGTACAGGACGCGCTCGGTCATGGTCGTCTTCCCGGCATCGATGTGGGCCATGATGCCGATGTTACGATAGTGGTCGAGCGGTGTTGCGCGTGGCATGATCTCTGGTCTTCTCTCTATGTGTAAGCCGCTCCAAACAGCTGGAGCCGGCAGTCGCATTTCAACAAAAACGCGGGTGGACCGTGTCGCCCCTTACGGGACCGGTATCCATCCGCTGCCGCCGGGTGCACCCGCATTGCCGCACAGGTGGGGACTCGAGGCGCGCCGAAGCTCGTTCGGCGAATAAATTGTCGTTATGACGGGCGCGGTAAGCCGCGTTCCGCCATAGCCTTGTAAAGTTATTCAACAAAGGGCTCAAGTCAATGCCAGCGGGTTAGGCCTATTCCGCTAATTGGGTCTTGCGTTCTTGTACTTTGTGTTGTAAAGTACTCTGCATGCCGACTGCCCCCTCTCACCGTCCCGCGATTGCGGCTGTGTGGATTGCCGCACTTGCGTCCGCCTTCATTGCGGCCGCGATTCTCTACGATGCCTCGCCAGGGATTAACTGGCTGATCTGGGTGGCGTCCGCCGCCGGAGCCCTAGTCCTCGCCCGCGCGCTTTCCGGACTACCAGTAGACAGGCCTGTATTGATTCTGGTGGCGTGGGCCATTGTGCTCGCATCGGCACCAGCATTCACCGCCAACGAATTCAAGCACTTCCTGGTGTTCCTCAGTGTGGGGATGCTACTGGGTCTGGCAGTGATCGTCACCGGGACACGGGCCTGGAGCTCCCTCTCGTTCTGGCTGCTTCCGAGGGTTCCCATTCTCGCTCCGCTCCGCGTCTGGACGGCGACAGTTAAGGAGGCGGCAACCGCGCCCCGCGCCGTCTCATCTACGCGCGCTCAACCGGTTTTACGCGGGCTCCTTCTAACGGTGCCGCTGGTCATCATCCTTGTCGCGCTCCTGCGCAACGCTGACCCGACCTTTGCCTGGGCGTGGTCGGGGCTCGCCAACATCCTGCCCGACTGGATCTCCGGGCGCGCCGTTTTCTTCCTTGTCGTCCTTTCGCTGACCCTTGGCGCGAACTCGATCTCGGCAAGACAGTCAGAGGCACGGCTGCCGGTCTCGCTTACCTTGCGCGTCACCCTCGGGATGACCGAGCAGCGAATGGTGCTGATCGCGGTTGCCGCGGTCCTCTGGCTGTTCGTCATTCTCCAGATCTCTTACCTGTTTGGTTCCCCACCTGCTGCCATCGGCAGCGGGGTCACATTCGCCGAGTACGCGCGGCAGGGATTCGCGGAGCTTTCGGTGGCGGTGACGCTTGTCGGCGGCGTGATCCTCGTCCTGGAAGCGACAAGATCGAAGGAAGCAGACACCGGTGGCAGGCTTTCTCTGGTCAACCTTGAGCTCGCTGCGCTGGTCGCCCTCGAGATCGTGCTCCTCTCCGCTTTCCGGCGGGTGGTGCTGTACGAGGAAGCCTATGGTTTCACCACGGACCGTCTCTTCGCGCAGGCATACATGATCGGCGTGGCGCTCGCGCTCGTCGCCCTTGGACTCGAGGTGTGGCGAGGCTCGGTATCAATCGCATTCGGAAGGCGAGCGGCGGTCATCGGACTTGCCATCCTCACTCTGCTGCTGTTCTGGAATTACGACGCGTGGATAATCAACCGGAACATCGACCGCGCCGCTCAGTCGGGAAAATTCGACTTCTCCTACGCCCGCAAGTTGTCGACTGATGGAGCTCCGACTCTTATCGCACGGCGGGGCGAGATCGGACCGATACCCAACGACAGCCTCCGACTGAACTGCAGAACGGCACCGCGCCACAGGCGCTGGTTCGAGTGGAATCGCGCGGCGGGTGCGGCAGACAGCGCGATGCAAAGCATAGCAACTGTCCCATGCCCCGCCGGAAAACGCCTAAGCTGGAGCCGCCACACCGGCTGAGTGGCGCCTCGCGCGCGGGAAGGCGAAAGTCTCAGCTCGCGTCGAGGACGCTGCGAACGAGACGGGCCAGACTCCTGGCCGTAAAGGGCTTCTGCAGGAAGGCAACGCTCGAATCCATGAGCCCCCGCCGGATAATATCGTCGTCCGTGTATCCCGACATGTACAGGACAGGAATCCCGGGCGCGTGGACGTGGAGCGCTTCCACGAACTCGCGGCCATTCATGCCCGGCATGACGACATCGGTCACCACGAGGTCGATCTGCTGGTTTGGCACCGACGCGATTCGGAGCGCCTCGGCGCTGCTGTGGGCGGGAAGGACCTTGTACCCCCGCATTTGAAGAATGCGCTGCGTGATGGCAAGCACGGAATTCTCGTCCTCGACGAGCAGGATCGTCTCCGAACCGAAATCGGCGAGCTCGGGCTCCGCCTC
>JACMME010000052.1 GCA_014379205.1 Gemmatimonadaceae bacterium | reverse complement strand
GCCCGACGTTTACCTTGGCCAGGTCCTGATCACACGTACTAATCCGGATTCGATCCGCGTTCAACTGCGCGCGACTCTACGGGATACAACCGGTGCTGTGATCAACGATCTTCTGCTGAGCGAAGACGACGAGATCAGGGTCTTTTCGATATCGGAATTCCGCCCAACCCGATACGTGGCTATCAACGGCGCAGTACGGAAAAGTGGCCAGTATCCGTTCCGTGAAGGCCTGACGGTCCGGGACCTGGTGCTCCTCGCTGGAGGCCTGGACCAAAGTGCCTACTTGAACGAAGCCGAGGTCGCGCGACTACCCGAGAGCAGATCCAATGGCATCACGGCGAGCACTTTCCGCGTTCCACTGGATTCGAGCTATCTGTTCGAGCGCGGGCCGGATGGCAAGTATCTTGGCCCACCAGGTCTGCCAGCCGCGTCGGGGCCAAATCCGGACGTCACCGTGCAGCCTTACGACAACGTGCTGATCATGCGGCAACCGAGCTGGGAATTGCAGCGTACGGCCGCGATCGCTGGCGAAGTGCGCTTCCCAGGTCGGTACACGCTGAAAACCAAGACTGAGCGAATAACCGATCTCATTGCGCGTGCGGGTGGGCTTACCAAGGATGCTTACGCTGACGGAGTCGTGTTCCTTCGCCCGGGAGGAGGACGAATCGGTATTCAGCTGAGCGATGTGCTCCGCAGCTCGCGATCTCACGACAATCTTCCACTACAGGATGGCGACTCGCTTCACATCCCGCGGTTCAACCCAGTCGTAAATGTCCAGGGTGCGGTGAACTCGCCTGTGTCCGTGACGTACTCCCCGGGCAAGAGCATCGAGTATTACATTCGGGCCGCCGGCGGCCCGACGGTCCGTGCGGATGTGAAGCGAGCGTATGTGACCCAGCCGACTGGAAAAGTGGAAGCCCGAGTGGCCCATTTTCTACTTCCGGATGGTATCCCGACACCCCACCCTGGCAGCACGGTCGTCGTACCCAATCGGGACCCGCTTGACAAGCCTGCCGACTTCCTTGGGAACCTGGGCACCATTACTCAAGTTTTGACCGGTGTCGTGACTCTGATCATTGCGCTTCGACGCTAGTCGGCACCTGAGAAGGCAGATTCTGAATGAACTGGTCCCGCTGGCGATCAATTCCGTGGATTGACACGCGTGCCGCTTTTGTCGCGGGAACGCCAAAGGGAGGGGCCCTTCTCGATCTCGGGTCATCGGATGGCAAGACCCTGTGTCATATGTGGGAGCTTAGGCCTGACCTTAGCTTTTCCTCTGTAGACCTCGGCGAACGGCCGCCGCACACTCCGCCCGCGACGTCGTTCGCTCAGGTCGACCTGGAATCTCAATCCCTGCCCTGGGCCAGCGAATCATTCGACGCGATCACTTGTATGCACGTTGTCGAGCATTTGAGATCCATGACGAATCTGTGGCGCGAAGTTGTGCGCGTCCTGAAGCCAGGCGGCCGGGTCTACATCGAGACCCCGGGTCCGGCTTCGCTGGAGACTCCTAGTGCGTCCGGCACGCTCAAGGGAAAGGTCACGATGAACTTCTACGACGATCCGACGCACATACGTCCGGTGCCGATCGCCTCACTAGTGAGAGCGGCGAAGGATACTGGACTCACCGTGCTAAGGACGGGGCGCTCGCGAAATTGGCTCTTCGCGGCAGCCTACCCGCTTCTCTCGATCCTGCCGCCGACCCGAAAAAAATACGTCGCCAAGCTTCACTGGCTCGGCTGGTCCGTGTATCTCATAGCGGAAAAGGCAGGGGCGTGATAGCATGGTAAGAATGACTCAGCAGCAGCCCCTGACATTCGGCGTCTGGCTCGCCGGCATCATCTCGCGCTGGCGTCTGGTGCTTTGGGTCATGGCCGGAACGCTGGTCGTGGCAGCGCTCGCCGCCGTTCTGCTGCCACCAGTCTACCAGGCAAACGCCTCGTTCGTCACCGCCGGCTCGACCAACAGCAAGATGGCGAGTGCTTTATCAGGCAATGGAGCGGGATTGCAGGGGCTCGCATCCCAGCTCGGTGTCAGTCCAGGCGGCGACCCGTCGGAGTCTC
>JACMME010000051.1 GCA_014379205.1 Gemmatimonadaceae bacterium | reverse complement strand
TGAGCTGCCGCACCAGACCGCCAATCGTCGCATCGGGATCGATTTCCACCCTCCGTTCCGTCACCTTGATCTCTCCACGTGAAGAAGGTACCCCACTGAATCGGGAAACGGGAAACGGGAAACGGGAAAATAAAGGCGGGACACGCATGCGTTGCCTAGTGGACCATGGTTCTCGCCTGGGGCGATGCTGTTTTCTGTTGTCGATTCCCGATTCCCGATTCCCGTTCCCGTTTTCCCGATTCCCGCCTCCCGTTCCCGACTCCTGATTCCCGATTCCCGATTCCCGACTCCTGATTCCCGATTCCCGATTCCCGATTTCCGTATCGCAACTACTCCGCCACTTCCACCCATACCGAGCCCGCCAACTGTGGACCGATGGCGCATTCCGCCTTCCGTACTCTTAGCCTGATCGGCCCACCGAACGGTGCGCGGTCGAGCATCGTTACGCGCGCTCCCGGTACCAAACCCAGTTCGCCCAGATATCTGAGCCTCGATGCGTCATCGTCGCTCACGCGCACGACCCGGCCCATCTGACGCGGCTCCAGTTCGGCGAGTGACACAAGCTCCCGCTCGTCAATCTGCCCTTCGCGCGTCGGTATCGGGGCGCCATGCGGGTCTACACCGGGCGCTCCTATTGCAGCTTCCATGCGGTCGATCAGCTCGTCGCTTGCAGCGTGTTCCAGGCGTTCGGCTTCGTCATGCACTCGGTCCCACTCGTAGCCGAGGGCGCGCGTGAGATATGCCTCGATCACGCGATGCCGCCGAAGCATGCGAAGTGCAACTCGGCGCCCTTCGTCGGTGAGCCGAACGCCATGGTAGCGCTCGTGGTCCACAAGTCCCTGGTCGGCCAGTCGCCTGACCATACCGCTGACGCTTGCGGGAGCGATGGCGAGGCGCGAGGCGATATCGGTGGTAGCAGCGGCTCCAGACGCCCGCTCTATCTCATAAATCACCTTGAGATAGTCCTCGACGGGCGCCGTGTACTCCTCGAGACTGCGCCCAGTCATCACGGCTGCTGCTTCGCCTCGGCTGGCTTCGGCATTGCAGTTCCGCGAACCATCAGGACGGGAATAGTCGATCGATGCCGCACACCTTCGGCGACGCTGCCGTAAACCAGATCGGCCAGGAACTTGTGGCCGTGCGTCGACATTGCGATCAGATCGCATTTCTCCCGCTCAGCCGCGGCCGATATTTCCTGAGCCGGATCGCCTCCCGCAAGAATTGCGTCGACCTCGAACCCTTCCGTTACAAGGTCTGCCGCGCGTTTCTCCAGATACTCGCGATCCTTCCGCATCTCCTCGGATTCGCGCAGCTCGAGCTGATGGATATTGCGCGCAGCCCAACCGTCGGCAACGTGCACCACGACGAGTGATGAATTGCAAAGCCGCGCCAGCTTCTTTACATGGTGGAGAATGGCGTCGTCATACGCCGTGTTCTCGAGAGGAATGAGAATGCGCTGATACATGGTCAGGTCATCCATCCCTTGAAGGTTTGAACGAGCAGCCAGATGTTGAGCGACGCGATGATTGTGGCAATGGCGTATGCGAGAATCTTGAGCCAGAGCCCGTTTGCGAACTCGCCCATCTTGATGCGGTCTGAAGTGAAGCGCACCAGCGGAACGACGGCAAATGAAAGCTGCAAGCTGAGGATTACCTGGCTGAGTATGAGAAGCTTCGCGGTTCCGCTGGCCCCGTACAGTATGGCGACGATGGCCGCGGGGACGATGGCGATCATACGCGTAATGAGCCTGCGCAGCCATGGCCGGAGTCGGATGTTGAGGAAGCCCTCCATCACGATCTGACCGGCAAGCGTCCCGGTTATGGTGGAATTCTGGCCTGAGGCGAGCAACGCCAGCGCGAAGAAAGTGCCCGCTGCACCGCCCAGGAGAGGTGTGAGGAGCTGGTAAGCATCCTGGATCTCGGCGATTTCAGTGTTGCCGGTCGTGTGGAACGTAGCCGCCGCTACGATCAGGATTGCCGCGTTTATGAAGAGCGCTATCGAGAGCGCGACGGTGGAATCGATGAATGCGAATTTCACCGCCTCCCGCTTGCCTTCCCTATCCTCGGAATACTTCCGTGTCTGCACGATGGAAGAGTGCAGGTAAAGGTTGTGCGGCATCACTGTCGCGCCGAGAATACCCATCGCGATGTACAGCATCATGGGATTGCTGATGATCTGGGTGCTGGGGACAAAGCCGGCAGCTACGCCCGCCGCGTCAGGCTTGGCGAGAATGATCAGGTAGAGGAAGCAGACACCGGTTGTCAGCACAAGTGTTATCACCAGTGCTTCCAGCAGCCTGAAGCCCTTGTTCTGAAGGTACAGAACCACAAGCACGTCGAGCGCGGTGATCGCTACACCCCAAGGCAATGGGATTCCGAAGAGAAGATTGAGCGCGATTGCCGTGCCTATCACTTCCGCCAGATCGCACGCGGCAATGGCCAGCTCGCACAGTACCCAGAGCCCGAAGGCGACAGGTTTGGAGTAGTGATCGCGGCATGCCTGAGCGAGATCCCGTCCTGTAACGATGCCAAGTTTGGATGCCAATCCCTGCAGCAGCACCGCCATCAAATTGGAGATGAGGATGACGCTTAGGAGCGAATACCCAAACGCGGATCCTCCGGCCAGATCGGTTGCCCAGTTCCCGGGGTCCATGTAACCCACCGCAACCAGATAACCGGGACCAGCGAACGCGAGCAGCTTCCTGGGCCACGAGCGCTTGGCAACGGGTATGGTACGGTAGACCTCCGACAGGCTCGGAGTGACGCGCGCCCTCCGCCAACCCGGTTCTGGCGTCGGAGGCGGTGGGGGACTTTCAGGCTGACGAACAGGAACGGCAGACATGTTAGGTTGTCTCTAGATAAAAATAAAAGAGGCACAGCATATGATTTAGGCCAACCTAACTTAGCTTCGTCCCTGAGGCAAGTGCGGGCAACGCTCAGTGACCAATGTCATCGACGTTTCACGCGTATTCAGAGCGAAGACTCCGACTGCCGCTGGGAATGCTTCTGGGAGGCATGGTCCACTTGTTCTGCCCGAACACCGCGCTGTGCCAACGGGCAGCGGGCACCGAACACCCGGCACCAGTCAGTTAGCGATCGCCCCCCCATCCAGCACGTGCAACAGTCGGCTCAAGATTCGCTCGGTCAATCCCCAAATCTCGTGGGTGCCGTATCCGAAGCTTCGTACGCGCTGCGCGCCACTCAGCAGCTCCATCTCGATCTCTCGCACCGATTGGGGATCCGTCAGTGACGCCAAGGGCACCCAGAAGGCGTCCGCTACCTCGTCGCTCAGTACCATCTGAACGTCGCTCTTCGTCACGAAGACAAACGGAGCAATGGTGATGGGCGGCAGTATGGCAGACCTTGGCTGCAACTCATCGAGTGCACCAATGAGACTGCCGTCGCGCGTCAGGTCTATAGCGGTTTCTTCCAGCGTCTCTCTAACTGCTGTTGCGGTTGGCGATATGTCCGCATCCTCCCTCCGGCCGCCGGGGAGCGCTACGTGGCCGCTCCACGGGTCTCCGGCGAACTCCGCGCGCTTGATCAGTAGCAGCTCCAGCGCTTCGTGGTGTCCCAATCGAAGGATGACTGCCACCGACGCCCGGCGCACCGGTTCCGGAGCATCGATCCGCGCAGCGGGATGGTCGGCAAGTGAGTGAGACAGTCGCCGCACGTCCGGATGCGCCAGTACCTTTTCCAGCGCGCTAGTCAAAGTGGTCGCGAAAGAAGGCCAGCGTGCGTGTGATCGCACGCTGCGTACGGGAGGGCACTGGCGACAATAGTGGATGTTGAGCGCCGAAGGTGTGATTGCCACCCGCAATTGTCAGCAATTCCACTGCCGCCGACGTCGCAGCTTTCTCGAGTCTTTCGCTTTCCGCGTACGGCACAGCTTCATCATTGGTGCCGTGCGCGATCAACCACGGAACAGCTATTCGCGACGCGGCGGTGAGGATATCGAGATCGGTTTTCGCGAGCTGCTCGATGTCGTCGAGAGTCGTCGTTCCCAACTCCAGCACCTGCCCTGTACGAGCATTGATGATTCCAATGTGCCCTGCTTCTCTCCACTTTTTCTTTTCGTCGCCTGACCAGCGGTCGATTGTGCATATAGCGGCCCAGGTGGCCAGAGCACGTACGCGGGGCTGCCGAGCCGCGTGGAGAATCGCTATGCCTCCCCCTCTTGAGTGGCCGAACAGACCATAACTCTTGCCCAGCCATTCGCGTCGGTCAGCTTCTTTTTCCACGAGCGTGAGATCCGCCAGCTCACGAGAGTAGCTGTTGGAAAAGAACGCGGATTCCTCCGTGAAGCTCTCGCCGTCGGCACCGATGCCACTGCCGGAGAAGTTGAATGTGATAGCACTAACACCGCCGCGTGACAGGGTTTCGGCCAGGAGGGGAAAGAACCCCCACCTGACGAATCCCTTGAAACCGTGGCACACGATTACGGTCCCGTGCGACCGCTCCGCGTGCCACATCTCGCCTCTAACTGGGAGCCCTTGCTCGTTCACAAGGTCAAAAGACTCCCGCCGGTTGGATTCGAGAATTCCCATTTATTCGCTGTCCACTTCACCGCCGGCATTCGCCCATGCTGTAATACCGCCAGCAAGCGACGCGACGTCGGTATAGCCCTGCTTGCGCATCGCATCAGCGGCGAGCGCTGAGCGATTCCCGCGAGCACAATACACGATGACTTTTTTGTCAGGAGGCACCTGCTCAGCGACAATTTCGTCGATGTCGCCAAGCGGCACCCAGACGGCTCCAGGAATTCTGAAGAGATTCCACTCCTGTGGTTCGCGCACGTCCAGGTAGACGGGATCTTCTTCGGTGGCGCTGAGCGCTATGGCCTGCTGCGCTGTTATTTCGGTGATGCGAAGCTTTGCCTCGGCGACGAGCTGCTCATGGGTTTTTTCTTCCATTCGATCTCCACTCCAGAAATGTCCTTCCAAACAGTCGGTGTTTGCATCTCGTTATCACAGAATGCTTAGCGTCCTGGCGCTCGCGTCGAGCAGTGCGGTGGCACCTATTGGAAAGGTCCACTGGTCTGCAATGTGGCCGACCGGTGCGTTACTCATGCATGGCACGCCGGCTGCCTCGGCCGTCTCGCGAAAAAGCGAATCCAGCTGAGCCGAATCTTCTGTTTCTCCTCGCTCGGTGAAGGAACCGAAGACAATTCCAGATACTCTGCCGAGGGAGTCGGAGAGCAGCAGCTGCCGAAGAAGCCGATCGATGCGGTAAACCGGTTCATTCACATCTTCCAATACAAGGATCGCGCCGTCCATGCTTGCGGCAAATGGAGTTCCGATCAGCGCGCAGACAAGAGCGAGATTCCCACCAATGAGCGTGCCGGTTGCGCGCCCGCTCCTGAGAGTTTGAGCGTGCAAGGCGCTACCACATTGGTTGCGTGAGTCGCTTCCTGCGTTGACCGCACTGGCGAGCGAGGCGCGCGAGAATTCCGTAAGGGCACCGCGAGCGACAGGCCCATGAAATGAGATCACGCCGCAACGCGCCGCGATTGCCAGATGGAGCGCAGTGATGTCGGAGTAGCCAATGATGGCCTTCGGTCGTCTGCGCAGCGACTCGTAATCAACCCGCTGAAGAATGCGCATGACACCGTATCCACCTCGCACGCACCAGACTGCATCGACGGAGTCATCGCGAATGGCGTCGTTCAGATCGGTGGCACGGTCTTCGTCCGTCCCGGAAAGATATCCATGACAGCCATTCACATGCGGGAATAACACAGGCTCCCAACCAAGCGCTTGTGTGTTTGCGACTGCGTGCGCAAGGTCGTCGTCTCGCGTCAACGGACCTGCGGGCGCTACGAGGGCGACGCGAGCTCCGGGACTAAGACGTGGGGGTGATAAACGGGACATGGGGAGGATTGCGGATTGCGGATTGCGGATTGCGGATTGCGGATTGCGGATTGCGGATTGCGGATTGCGGATTGCGGATTGCGGATTGCGGATTGCGGATTGCGGATTGCGGATTG
>JACMME010000050.1 GCA_014379205.1 Gemmatimonadaceae bacterium | reverse complement strand
TCGGCCGACGCGCATGACAGCCTTGCGGACGGGTACATCGCGAAGGGCGACTCGGCTTCTGCCCGACAAGCGTACGAGCAGGTGTTGAGTCTGCTAACCGCGGATGCTTCGCTCAGCGCTGCGAGCAAGGCCGACTACAGGAGCAGAGCCGAGGCTTACATCCGCGCGCATCCGCCCAGGCGCTGAGAAAAGGCTGCTGTACGCGCGGCGAAAGATGAAATCCAGTGCTTTCGATTTCTTCGGTTCACCGCCAGTAGATTGGCATTGGCATCGTAAGCCGCCCAGCCTGGGGCCGCTTCCTAGCCGGCAGGTTTCTCCGCCACATACACAATTCTGGACAGACGTCGTTCGCTCGTGAGCCGATGCACCGCCGCAAAAAATCGCTGCAGCCCTTCGAAGCGTTCCGCGCCCTCGACCTCGATGAGATCATCCTTGTGACGTTGACGCGCCGCATGCCAGCGACCCGCAACCAGAACGGCATTGTCGGTGACATCTTCCTGCCTCACGAGCTGGAATCCTGCGTCCTCGATGAGCTGCTCATTGACTCCAGGCGGTACGAACAGGAACAGGCCGATGGAGCTGCGCATGGCCAATTCGTCATTGGTCACCGGTCCCGTGATCACGACTGGATCGGTGAAAATGGCCCGCTGACCGGCCCCGAGTACGCGATGCCATTCCCGGAATACTGCCAGCCGGTTTGGGAAATGATTCATCGAATCGATGCAGAGAACCGCATCGAAAGCGTTGTCGTCAAAGGGTAACCGGGCATTCGCATCCGCAACTCTAAACCTTGCCAGGTGACTTTGGCTGGACTTGAGCGCCATCTGCGAAGCCGTGGCAACGCCGCTCTCGTTCGAATCAATTCCCGTTATGCGGCAACCAACTGTGTTGGCGAGATACAGAGCAGGGCCGCCGGAGCCGCTGGCCACCTCGAGCGCATGATGTTCAGAAGTAAGCCCGAGCCACGAGAGAAAACGGTCATACTCGTCGACCGTCAGCCAACTGTTCTGGCCGATATCCTCGCCAAAAGTCTCCTTGCGGATGGTGTCGAGAACCCGATCGGTGAAGTGGCTGTACGTACTGTCAAAAAGATCGACCCGTTCGGTCATGTGAACCTCGCGCCGCGCGTCCGTGAGGCGGTCTATCAGCCTTACCGCTGCTCCGACAGGAAGGCGCGCATCGCTCGGTCAACCTCGGCTCGGCGGTGGATGAATACGTAGTGATTCGCGCGCAGGAGCTCCACAACCCGATTTTGAGGGAACTCCCTTACCCGTGCGCGCGATGAAAAACTGAGCGGGCCGAATCCCTTGAAGAGCACATCAGCCTGGCGGCGCTGCGCGGAATCCAGTTGGGCGTAGTAGGGCAGGACCTGCGTGGTGGAGTCAGCGACAGCGTAAACGGCAAGGGAAGGGCATTTGACCGACTCATAAGACGGTTTGCGCACCGCGGCAAGAACTCTCGCCACATTCGAATCCGGCGTGACGCTGCCGGCATACCGTCCGTTGGCGTCGAACCGACTGATGGCTTGAACCTCCGACTCAGGAAGCTCGACTGCAAATTGCCGCGCCATGTAGGCACGTACCGTTGCGCGCGACGCGGAGTCGGCGGCTTGCATCGGTGGGAGCTGCGGGATTGGATTAGCCTGAAATACCTTGAACAGCTCGGTTCGGTCGTACGCCGCATCCAGGTACACCAGGCCGCTGCAGCGCGTTGCGTGCGTCTCCCCGAAGCGGGTCATCTCCTCGCCGGCAATTGAGTGCCCCACAAGCACCGCGGAGTCGAGCCCCAGAGTGTCCAGTACCGCGACGATATCACGCACCAGTGTGTCAACATTGCTGGCCGGAGGAGAACTCGCCGAAGCGCCAAAGCCGCGCCGCGTTATGCCGACAACCCGGAAGCTATCAGTGAACGCAGGGGCGAAGTCATCGAAGACGTGGGCCGTATTCCCGAGACCGGCCAGAAAAACGAGCGCCCGTCCCTGTCCTCCCCAGTCGACCACCTCGAGCGATACACCTGGACCGGTTTTAACCTGCTGAATCCGGGGCGCGGAAGCTTGCTCGCGATCAGCGGGCGCATCGGGTGTGCGCGAACAAGCCGAGCACGCGAGAGCGATAGCGAGCTTGAGAAAATTATGCATTCAGTCCGGTTGTAGTGGTGTAGCCCGCAGCCGTTGTGCTACAGGTTCAGTGTTCCTTCGATGGAATCGTCCAGTGTTTTCCCGAGCGCGGCGCCGATCAGCATTTTGATTCCGGCCACGGCATTCCCGTGCTTGGTATCCCAGTAGTACCCATCGTACGGTTCGATTTTGATGACCGTGATGCGGGGATCATCCACGCCTTCGGTGAACCATGTCTTGATAACAGGTTTCCAGAGCTCTTTGATCTTCGCCTTGTTCGTCGAGATGGTCGCGTAGCCGTTCAGTTGGAGGAAATCGGAGTGCGGGGAGCCCTGAAAGTACAGTTTTACGGATGGATCAAGGGCTAGCTCCTCGTTCTTGTGGCTGTCGTTCGCGCTCAGAAACCAGAGATTCCCTTTTCCATCCACTTGCCGAACGTTCATTGGCCGTGCCCCGCTCGATCTCCCGGTAGATACCGTTGTACAGAAGAAACAGGTCTGCGCAATCTTCACGATCTCCTTGATCTTGTTGACGGCCTCGCGCGCGCCCAGGTCTTCCAGGTTGTCTTCCGGTTGCTGTTTGTTGATTGAGTCCATGGTAGCAATTTCTTGGTTCATTGTTGATGTGCACTACTTCTTCATGCGCGCGTGGCCTGCAGCCAGTTCCTCCCTCGACAGGAAGCCGTCCTTGCCTGTGTCCATCTTCTCGAGCATGACGCGGGAGCCAGCAGCATGCTCCCCGGCAGTGAGAACTCCATCGCCATCTGTGTCGACCACTTTGATCTTCTCGGCCGCCCTCATATCCGATTCCTGGGCCTTGCTGCCAGTGACACGCTCATGGGAGGCATCCATTTCGGCGGCAGTCACCTTGCCGTCCCTGTTCTCATCCATCGTGTCGAACATTTGCTTCGCCCCGGCGGCATGCTCGTCGGCGGAAACCTTGCCGTCATTGTTCGTGTCCATCTTCACGAACTCCGCGTCCGCCCCAGCAGACCTGGACTCGGCTGCGCATGCCAGCGAAGCGAGCGTCAAGGTAGCCAGCGTGATGATGCCGCGGAAAGTGGTCATGCGAAATCGTGCCATTTTTGTCTCCCGTAAGATGAAACTGCCAGTTCACTTGCCACGCACGCTCTTCCACCACCGCTCCACGGGTCGCGCCGCCGCGGGCTCCACAGACTCTCCCGGCCTCGGCACCACTAGCTGTGTTCCGCCGACAGCCGCGGCCACCACTCGTTCCGCCGGCTCGTCCCACGCGTGAAAGGCAAGGTTGAACGTGCCCCAGTGAATCGGCAACAGTAGCTTACCGCGCAACCTGGCATGTGCGTCAACGGCCTGCTCAGGGTTCAAATGGATGTCCGGCCACTCCACGTCGTACGCCCCAATTTTGATCAGAGTGAGATCGAACGGTCCGTGCTCCGCACCGATGTCGGTGAACCCCGGGAAAGGACCGGTGTCGCCGCTGTGAAAGACGCGATGCCTCGGACCCTTTACCGACCAGGACGCCCAGAGTGTGTGGTTGCGA
>JACMME010000049.1 GCA_014379205.1 Gemmatimonadaceae bacterium | reverse complement strand
GCGTCGGTCAAGGATTCAAGTACTCTCTTGGAGTCGAGCCTCGCGGTAACGTCACGTGCTTCAGGGCTAGACGAGTTGTGCCAGGCGTATCGATCCAGTCGTGCGGTACGTCCGGTCGGATAATGAAAGACGACCATGGCGTTGCTCGCGCTTGGCATCCTGGCTTCCACGAGCCAGCGAATATTGTCGGCAGTTGTGAAGTAGCGCATGAAATCGGTCGGACTCCCTTGATCAGTCGTTAGGGGTAAGCACCAGTGGCTGTCTGTGGGCATAGCCCGTGTCGAGCTCGTGCCAATGCTCAACCGCGCGCTCCCCCAGCTTCCAGCAGAGGTAAACGGGACGTCCATCGCGCTCGGCAGGGAAGTCAACCAGTCCCAACTGGAAATCCTTTACCTCAATGCCTAGATCGCGCAGCTCCTGAACATAGCCCTGCATCTCCGCCGCCAGTTGTTGCACCTCTACCTCGATGCTCTGTGACTGTGGCGGCACTGACGTTTCGTACGCATCGATGCGGTCCCGCCAACGGGCGTGCTGCGTCGCAATGTCGGCTACAATCCGCTTCACGAGCGGAAGCGTTCGATTTGCTTCTTCAACGCTAAAGACTTTCATTAGATTATAGGCGAGAGCAAGGCCCAAAGTGATTGCGGATTGCGGATTCAACTGCGAGCTGCGAGCAACCGTAATGGGCGAAGTTAGTTAGTAAGCCACTCCTCGTCCGCAGTCCGCAATCTCGTAGTACGTATCCGGGAATCCCCACTATGACTACCAGCAAAGCTACTGACTGGATGGACCATCCAGTGATCAGGAATCTTGTCGAACAGGCCAATATCCTGACGCTTGCCGAGCGCATCACGCTTATCAAGGGTCTCATTCCCTCCATTGCCGACGACCTGTCTGAGCGGGAGTACGACGGATTGATGAATGAACTGCGTCTCAAGGCCGAGCGCTATTGGGAGGCAAAATCCCATCCCGGCGAGGGCCGCGCGACACGTTTGGTGCCGGGCGAAAGAGAACTGGAAGGAAGGTAGTAGTGCAGATTGCGGATTGCGGACAACGCTTCGACGGTTCCCAGTTAGTTGGTAGTTCGCAGTTCGCAGTTCATCCGCAATCCGCAATCCTTCCCCCCTAGTCCCCTCCCTCCGCGTTCCTTTCCTCCAGCCTCCGCCGCCTTCGTTCCTGGGCTGCGGCATAGCGCTTCTCTTCGAGCTCTGTCTCCGGTAATAGCCGGGGGATCTCAACGGGACGGCCATTCTTGTCAACCGCCACGAAAGTGAGATAGCAGGAGTTCGTGTGCCGTCTGACGCCCTCGATGAGGTGTTCCGCTTCCACGCGCACGCCGATCTCCATGGAGCTGCGACCCACGTAGTTCACCGACGCCTTCATAACCACGAGATCACCGACGTGAATGGGCTCCCGAAAGTCAACGCGGTCCACTGACACCGTGACGCAGGCTGTGCGCGCGTGCCGGATCGCCGCCACGGCTGCGGTCTTGTCCATCATTGCCAGCACGGCGCCACCGAAAACGTGGCCGAGGATGTTTGCATCGTACGGCATCATCAGCTCGGCGGCTTCGTGCTGAGAGTCCCGCACCGTGCGGCTTGCACGCTCGGCCGGACGAGCGGCTTCGGGCTTGATGACTGTCATTGTTGCGATGTCATTTGAAGGAGGTCCGCGCCACGACAAACGGAAACGCACTCCGCCCGATCCGTTCCCTCACGCGATCGTGCGCTAACCTCGGCTTTGCGCCTCCCGCGGAAGCAGAGCGCGTTTCGCCTGAATAGCCGGCTGCCTCGTCGAAGGCTCGGTCGAGCGCATGCAGCGTGCTATCACCAGCTTCGGTTAACCAATAGATGCGACGACCGGGTGTAGGCACTCGCGCGATGGGCCATTCGCCGTCGACGCTGTCGATCACGACGAGACGCGCCGGACCACCAAGCGTGTCGTAGCGGACCTCGACGCGGTTCCTGCCGCTGTGCCACTTCTCTACGCTTGTGTCCGCCGACGCGAGCGGAAGAGTGAGCAGGACTTCGCTCCACCATGACGGCTCTGGTACACGTATGGGGTCCATCGTCAATACAGTTCCGCCTGCCCGCGGCCCTCGCCCGGACGCCGCAAACTCTACGGCCGGTGACCGTCCGTCGAGCAGAAGCGAGAAAGAAGTGCTGTCGTAACTGAAGTCGCCGATTGCGCGGGCGGCGGCGGGGGCCCTGACGTCCCGGGATGCGAGCACCGAGTCCACGGCGTCCGCCCAGAGATTGGCACCTACTTTCCAGATTCGCGCGGCGACACTGTCTCCGAGAAGCTCCGGGAGCGTTGCGGCCGCCCCGGTACGAATGTCGACGACTCCGCGGCGGACGGTGTGCCACTCGCCCGTGCCGATCATGTTGCCGTCAACGTGGTACTCCCATGACAGATACGGGCCGAGCTGATCCAGAATCTCAACTTCACCCGCGACGTCAATGTGCGGGTCCTCACTCGGCTCTTCGTCAGGCTCGAGTGGACGGCGCGCTGGATGCTCGCGTCCGTACCAGCGTGCCAGAGACGCTACGGTCGTGTCATCGAAAACGATGGCTGAGTCCCCGCTAAGCAGATCCCGGCGATATATGCGCTGTCCGACGAGGATCGCGTCATAGTAGCTGCGGTCGTCATCGGTGGAGTACAGCTCGTAGAAGCTTCCGTCGACGCGGGCAAGCTGAATTGGGGAGCCGCGGACCAGAAGCTCACCGGCATCTTCCCGTATCCAGAACGTGGAATCGCCTGCGACCAGAAGGAAGTTCGCCAACGGAGCGCTGCGGCGCGGGCTGTCGCCCTGGCAGGAGCAGAGCAGCAGGAGAAGGAATGAAAGACAGCGCCGGTCGGACATGTAAAGGGAATATAGGGGGGCCTGCGTCGCGGGGTGTAAGTTACGTGCAGGATTGCGGATTGCGGACTGCGGATTAACTGCGAACTGCCAACTGCCAACTGCGAAACGCTAGCCGCTGACATTCCGCAATCCGCAATCGTTCCCAGCTCGCTTAGGCGCTGGACCCCGCGCCTGTATTTTGCGGAACACGGGAGGAAATCGTCGTTTTGGGTTCCTCATCAATCACACTTTCATTGATCACAATGCGTTTTTTTCTGCCTTGTTTTTTTGCTTTGTCTCTTTGCGGTTGCGTGGCGGGCGAGGCTCGCAGCCCCGATTCATCCAGCGCCATGGCTGGCGACTCTCAGGCGGTTAATGCCTCCGGGCGTGACACCACGAATCACTTTCTTACAGACACAGCCATTGTGCGGGGGCTTTACGTCAACCGCTTCGCGGCCCAGAGCTCGCGGCGCATGAAAAAGCTGATCGCGCTGGCGGATTCGACGGAGATCAACGCATTCGTCGTGGATATGAAGGACGAGTTCGGCCTCAACTACCAATCCAGCGACGCGAAGATCGCGCCGAATACCGGCCGCATGGGGGCCATTCCGAATCTCAAAGCGCTGCTCGACACCCTCAAGGCGCATGATATTCTGGCGATTGCCCGGCTTGTTGTATTCAAGGATTCAGTCGCTGCGCGCACAAACCCCGGACGGACTATTCGAAAGGAAGACGGCACAACCTGGCGAGATCGTCAAGGACTGGCATGGGTCAATCCCTACGACAAGGAAATCTGGGAGTACAACATCCGCGTTGCGGAAGAAATGGTGCGCTTGGGCTTTCCCGAAGTTCAGTTTGACTACATACGCTTTCCGGAGCCATACCGCTCTCTTCCGAAGCAGGTTTTCCCTGAAGCAAGCGGCCTAACCAAGGCTGATGCTCTCGCCGATTTCCTCAAGACCGCCTGCGGCCGTATCAACAAGCTCGGCGGCCGGTGCACGGCTGACGTCTTCGGGCTAATCACAACTGTGAATGGCGCGCTGGAGATAGGGCAGGATTGGAAAAAGCTATCTCCCGTAGCGGATGTCCTGCTACCGATGGTGTACCCGTCCCATTATCCGCGGGGCGCGTTCGGAATAGACCGGCCGAACTCGGAGCCCTACAAGATTATCTACGAAGCGATAGCGAAGGCACACGAGCGGGATCGCGCTCTTGGAATAAAGAATCCTGAGCACGTTCGCGCCTGGCTGCAGGCGTTCTCGATCGGTCAACCGAAGTACGGCGCGGCAGAAATCGAGGCTCAGAAAAAAGCGGTGTATGACGCTGGTTACGATGGCTGGGTGTTGTGGCACCCCGGATCATTGTATGAGCCGTTCGTCAATGGACTGGAGAGGACGACGGTGTCGAGGAAGCAGGGACCAGGAACCAGGAACCAGGAACGAGGATCACCGTAGGCGTCATGCCAGAAGAGCGAGGTGTCTCAGCGCGTTACCCTCCCTGGTTCCCGGTTCCTGGTACCATTCTTCTGCTGACCCTATCTCCCAGCAACTGCCTGCACGCCGGCGATCAGCCTGTTCACCTCGTCATCCGTTGTGTAACAGGCGAGGCCAGCGCGCACTACGCCGTCTTTCGACTGCCCGAGGCGTTCGATGATCGTAGTCGCGTAGAAATCCCCGTGGGTAGCGAATACACCGCGTTTGGCGAGCGAACGCACCACGTCCACAGCAGGCACGCCGTCCACGACGAACGAAACAGTGTGCGTCCGCTGCGCGTTGGGTGGCGGGCCGAATAGACGGACCCCGAGCATCGCGGACAGTGCGTCCCACAAGTTAGTGAACAGCGGCTGGTTGCGCGCGTGCAGCGCTTCGAGCGCCAAGACGATCCGCGAGCGACGGTCGAGCGTGTTTGCTGCGACGGAGGCGATCCAGTCCACAGCGGCGCCCGCACCCGCAATCCCCTCGTGATTTTGCGTGCCGGTCTCCATTCGATCGGGCGAATTGTCGGGCGCAGGGTACAGCTTGGGCACATCGAGATCATCGAGCCTATCCAGTTTCCCGTACAGTACGCCAATGTGCGGACCGTAAAGTTTGTAGGCCGAGCAGGCGGCAAAATCGCAGTCCCACAATCTGACATCGACTGGTGCGTGGGCCGCGTAGTGCACTGCGTCGACGAAGACGAGCGCTCCAACCGCGTGCGCCAGCTCGCCCGCGCGGCGCACATCGGTGATGCTGCCTAGCGCGTTGGAGGCGGCGCCAATCGCCAGCACCCTCGTGCGTGGGGTGATTTGCCGCTCCAAATGGTCCCAATCCAGCTGTCCTGTTTCCGGGATGAGCCGGACAGAGCGGACCGTCACCTTTCGCTCACGCGCGAGAGCCGTCCAAGGCGCGATGTTCGCGTGGTGATCCAGCTCCGTGACGACGATTTCGTCGCCTTCCGTGAGGCGGCGCCCAATAGCCCGCGCAAGATGGAAGGTGAGCGTCGTCATGTTCGCGCCGAACGCTATTTCATCGGACGTAGCATTCAAGAAATCTGCGAGCGCTTCGCGCGATGCCAGAATAATTGCGTCCGTCTCCGCGCTGGACGGATATTCCCAATATGTGTTGGCGTTATGCTCGTACAGGTAGGACGTCATCGCGTCGGCTACCGCGCGCGGAACCTGCGTCCCCCCTGGGCCATCGAAGTACGCCACGCGCTCACCCGCGTGGATCCGGTCGAGTGCGGGAAAATGCGCTCGGATCTCTGCTACGGTCGCGATCTCCTGCTCCGTACTGGCAGTCATAGTTGATGCGCTGCTCATTCGGCCTCCAGCCTCTCGCCTGGCTCCCCGGCGCTCGCGTTATCCGCCTCCCAATTGCTTCTCATGAGATCTCCACCCCCGATCGTTTTTCGATCAGCTTCACGGCTTCAACATGGTCCGCTTCCTCACCGAGCTGGGCGTGAGCTTCCCGAAACAGCGCAGCGGCAAGCTCTATCATGGGAGAAGGAACTGAATTCTCCCGCGCAAAGCCGGCGGCAATGCCGACGTCCTTGTCCAGCAGGGCAAGCCGGAAGGTTCGCGGAAACTTGCGCCCCAGTACCCGTTCGGGAAAGAGGTTTTGAGAGCTGTTGCTTCGGCCGCTGGACGCGTTAATAACCTCGAGGGCGACGGACGCTGGAACTCCGGCTTTCGACAGGGCGACGAGTGCTTCGCCAGCACTCCAGATGTGGACGGCGAGCAGAGCCTGGTTTGCTGCCTTGACGGCGTCACCTGTGCCTATCGCCCCACAGTGCACGACCTTGCCCGCGAACGCAGCGAACACCGGACGAACGCGATCGAGGACGCGCACGTCTCCGCCGCACATGACCGTGAGCTTCCCTTCTTGTGCGCCTGTTACTCCACCACTCACGGGCGCATCGAGAAACTCGACACCCGCCTCCGCGAGCCTGGTCGCTATCCTACGCGAAGTGGCTGGATCGCCCGAAGTGCAGTCTATCAACACTGAATCGTTTCTCAGCCCCTCGAGCATCCCTTGCTCGCCGTAAAGCAGCGACTCGACATCGGCAGAGGTCGAAAGGCAGGTGATGACGACGTCGGCGTCACGCACACAGTCTTGGGGTGACTGTGCCACGCGCACCGCGGCAGTCGTTTCAAACTCGAGCGCCTTGGAGCGCGTTCGGTTCCAGACTGCGAGGGGAAAGCTGCCGGCGAGGCGCCGGGCCATCGGGAGGCCGATGGCACCGAGTCCTAGAAAAGCAACTGAAAGCAAATGAAGCTGGGGAGTGGGAAGTGGGGGATAGGAAGTGTGCGACGAATCAGAATGTCCTCCGGGACGGGAAGTTCACCGTCTCCCTGAGGCGCGTCAACCGTTATTGACTTTCCGACTATACGAACGATAGTCCGCGAGATGCTCAAGACTACGGATCTTCAGATCGCCGGGATGAACGGCGTGCACGCAGTCCGCGCTATCGAGACGGCGCTCGTGATGGTGGACGGCATAACGCTGATGGAAGTTCGCGTGGGGAGCGCAACAATCGAGCATGACGGTCGCGCTACAACGGAGGCTCTCCGCGCAGCAATTGCGGTGGCCGGATTCGAAGTAACTGACTACCGGGAAGAGAAGCGAGGACTACGGGTGATTCCGAATCCCGTAACTCCGGATAGCTGATGGCT
>JACMME010000005.1 GCA_014379205.1 Gemmatimonadaceae bacterium | reverse complement strand
TGTTCACCCAGTCGTCGAGCGCGGTCACCATTACGACGCGCACATTGCGGCCCAGGGTCGGGTGCTGCTTGATGTCGCGGCAGACCTGCCATCCGTCCCGGCCCGGCATCATGACATCGAGGAGAACGAGCGCGGGCTTTACCTGCTCGAACGCCTTCAGCGCGTCGTCGCCGTTGTAGGCGACGGTGATCGGGTATCCACGCGCTTCGAGATAATCCCTGATGATGTGAGCGTTGTCGGGGTTGTCGTCGACGACGAGGATCGGTGGGTGAGCTGAATCGGCCATAATCAATTATCTGAATTGATGTTATGGCCTGGGAGGGCGCAATTCGCAAGCCAGTCCGGGCGTTGCTCCTTCGGACGTAGCCCGTCGCCACGTCGAGCGCGGCGAACAGTGTGGTGGTGCCGTGGCGGAGTTCCCGGAGACTACCTCACACCGGGATCCGAGGTAGAAACTAAGATCGCTCCATAGGGATGACCCCCACCAAAGCGGTAGTTGGCCGCGGCCACATCCAGGAAGCGGAGCGACGTCAGGCTCGAGACGGCGATCTCGCTCAGCGCTGGCAGGCCCCCCAAGCGTGCCGTCCCCAGATAGACAACCACGTCACCCTCATAGTGAAGGCTTTGCGGACCACGCTTGGCCAGCCACATGGGGCGAAGATTTCGGACGAGATCGAGTGCATTACCACCGGCCGCATTCCGGATCTCGTCCGCATCGATAAAGTCTCGGGCACCCCGCTGCGCACTGGAGACGGTCGAGCCCGGTGTAGATACCGTCGGGGCGCAGGCGGCCGTTACGAGAACCAAACCAGCCAAGATCAAATAGCGTGACATTGTGAAACCCTCCCTAAGCCTCATTCGCGAAGACGCGTCCGGCGCGATGTGCCTCACGCACCCCAAGTCCAAGCGAGCAAGTAATATGAAATATGAATCCCCCTCCGGTAAACGCCAGTAGGGCCGGCCCCGCAGTCCTTCCAGGCCCGCAACACAAGAAGCCAACTTGCAAAAAAAGAGGGTCCCGAAACACCGGGACCCTCTTTCAAAAACCTGGCGCGTTAGCGTCAGGGCATATCCCACCAGACACGATTCGTCAACGCTGCTCCGCCCTGCGCGGCGATCGCAGCATCGAGGTTTGCCTTGTTGAACGATTGCTCGGACACGGGGTAGGTCAGTCTGCGCGCGACGGTCGGTATGATCGCCTCAGGTCCCACCATCAGGTCAGGAACGCCGGTCCGTCTGAATTCGGCCCATGCGTCCGATCCCTGCCCGTACAGCGCGATCCACTTCTGCAGGGCGATCTGTGTAAGGCCAGTAACGGGATTGTAGACCACTCGCGGCTGGGCGAGATAGATAGCGATGTCCGCCGCTGAAATGCCCCACTGCTCCAGCGAGGCGGTAATACCCGCGTTGTAGAACGTCGCGGCCGACCCTGCTGCCCAACCGCGCTGAGCTGCCTCGGCCTGGATGAAGAGAACCTCGGGGTACGCCATCAGCCATGATGGTGCCTGAGGGTCGTGAAACACCGATCCGATCTTGGACGTCTTGGTCAATCCCAACGCGATCGCGTCCGGGTTCGACAGGCCGTTCGGCACGCCCACGTATGCGCAGCCGCCGGCGTCTACGCTCTCATCGGTGCACTGTGCATAGACCGCGAGGCGAGGATCGCTCAAGCTCGCCAGCGTGTCGACCAGCGTCTTGCTGACACGGTGGTCGTCGCGGTTATCTGTCACCGCATTGGTGTAAATGGGCGAAGTGTTGCCACCGCCTGGCCAGACGAGCTTCGCGTCGTCGGCGTTCGACGTGAACACCCCCGCAGCGAGTGCGGCCGTCAACTGTGCCTGCGCGGTCGCTGGATCCCTCTTGGAGAGGCGCATAGCGTGCCGCGCCCGCAAGGAGTTGGCGAACTTTTTCCAACCGGTCACGCTTCCGCCATAGATCGGGTCGGCAGTCCCGTACCCGGTTCCGGTGCCCATCTGGTCATGCGCACTCTTGAGATCGGCGAACAGGGCGGTGTAGATGGCCTGCTGAGAGTCATACTTGGGCGTAGTGGTTCCACCCGCCTTGTCGACATTGTTGGCTTCGGAGAATGGGATGTCGCCCCACAGCTCCGTCATCACGCCCAGTGCCCACGACTTCATGATGCTCGCGGGACCCGCCTTGTTGGTGTTGCCAGCAGCGGTAGCCTTATCAGCTGCCTGAGTCAGGTCCTCCAACCCTCCGGGATACAGGTCCCAATAGAGTTCAACGACATTCGGGCGGACCTCGTACGTATCCCCATCCTCAGTGTACTGGATCGCCGCGTAATGCTGGGCCCAGAGCGAGGTCATGCTCAAGTCAAACCATGCCCCCCTCAGGGTGCCAACCACCGAGGACACGCCTTGAGGGAACAGGTATTCCGCATCGACGTCTGTCGGACCGTTCGGATTCACGTTGAGGTCCGTCAGGCCATCGTTACACGAGCTCAGAAAAAGAGCGAGCGTAACGCCAGCCGCGGCCATGGTAAGCTTCTTATAGGTCATTTTTGCGCTCATTGAAATAGTTAGGGTCGCATTACGGCGTAATGGAAAGATTGAATCCAATGCTTCGCTGCGAAGGGAACTGCCCGTGCTCGAGCCCTTGAGCATTTCCGGAGTTGAACGCCGTCTCAGGATCGATGTGCGGCACCTTCGTGCTGAGCCACAGGTTGCGGCCCACAAGCGCCACGTATGCGCGCGAGACACCCATCCGGCCGGCCATCTGGTCGGGCAGCATGTAGCCCAACTTCATCTCGCGGAGCTTCAGGTAGGTCGCGTCGAAGATGTGCGCTTCGTGCAGACCGTAGAGCCCGTGATTGTAATTCGAGGCCGCGCTCCTAATCGTGTTCGGCGGGCAGAGGACGGTGGTCGAGACGCAGAACGTGCCATCGTTGCGCACTCCGTCAACCAATATACCCGTGTTGGGCGGGCAGAGGACGGTGGCGGAGGAGGCGATGCAGTCACGTCCGACGAGAGTCTCCTCCAACACGCCGGCATAACGTCCGAACATGTTCGTCACGCTGAAGACGTCTCCACCCTTATGCTTGTCGAGGAGGAAACTGAAATCCAGCCCCTTGAATCGCAGCGTGTTTGAGAGCCCTGCCGTCCAATCGGGCGGGTAGTGTCCCAGAACCCGCTGCTGTGGGTCTGCCAAAGGGCGTCCCGTCGTCGAGCTGACAACGATATTACCCGCTGCGTCACGCCGGTAAGCAACGCCGTAAAGCGCGCCGTAAGGCTCGCCCCTCCTCGCCTCGACTTTCAAGCTCCAGTAATCGTAGAGCTCCACCGTTTGGAGATCTTCATGGAGCTCCTCCACTCGGCTGCGGTTCCTGGAGAAATTCAGCGCCGTGTTCCACTCGAAGCCGTTGGCAAGGCGGATAGGCGTCACGGTAAGGAGCGCGTCCATGCCCTTGTTCGAGATCTTCCCGGCGTTGAGCGCAATACTCGTGTAGCCAGTCGCGCCGGAAATGTCTGCGTTGAGGATCTGATTGCTCGTAGCCTTGTTGTAGAACGTCAGGTCTAGGCCGAGCCGGTTACTGAAGAAGTTCAGCTCGGTTCCCACCTCGAAAGCCTTGGTCTCTTCAGGCTTCAGGTCTGCGTTCGCCAGCGTATTCGGCACCGCATACCGCGGCGACACACCGAAGAGCCCATTGGTCGAATAGATGGACTGCAGCTGGTAGGGGCTGGCGTCGTTACCCACCTTCGCGAAGCTGGCGCGCAGCTTTCCGTACTGCAGGAACCTGCCGGATAACGCCGGCAAGGCGTCCGTAAAGACGAAGCTGCCAGAAATCGAAGGATAGAAATACGAGTTGCCGTCAACCGGGAGCGTCGACGACCAGTCGTTTCTCCCGGTGACATCAACGAACAGATAGTTGTTCAAGGCGAACTGGGCCATCCCGTAGAGACTGTTGACCTTTTTAGCCTCTTCATACGCGCTGGTCACCGGCGGGTCTTGCGAGTTCCCTACGTTGTAGACGCCAGGGATCACCAACTTACCCACTTCCGTGGAGTTCGACTTGTACTGCGTCTTCCGCAAGTTGCCGCCGAAGTTGGCGGTGAGCGAAAGACGGCTGCCCAATGCGCGCGTCGCCGTCAGCAGACCCTCGGTGTTGGTCTCCTGCGTGAATATGTTGAGCTCGGAGAAGCCGCCAAAGGGGCTTTCTACCAGGCCATAAGCCCGATTTCGCTTGCGGTAATCCCGGAACCAGTCGGTGCCGCTGCGCAAGGACGCGGTGAGCCATGAGGACGGACGGAAATTGAGCGCTCCTGCCCCGATGATCCGGTCCCGCTGATCGCGGTTCTGACTCTCCAACTGAATCCAGTATGGGTTGTCGTGATAGTTGTGGTTCCAGTTGATCTGGTTGCCATCGGCGTCCTTGCGCGGGTTTTTGAGCCGCTGCACGTCGACCTGGCGGCCGAACCAGACGAACTGCTGCATCATGTTGCCGTTGTCGTAACCGGTCCCGTTCCGATTGAATCCCTTGTTGTTGATGTACTGCACGGATCCCGTAGTGGAGAACCGCTCGCCGAGCTCGGCCCCCGCGTTCAGCGCAGTAGCGAACTTCTTGAGCGCCATCCCGGGGGCCAGGCCGTTAACATCCTCCTTCGTGAACGAAAGCCGTGCATTGGCTCGCTCACCGGAACCTGAGAACGAGATGTTGTTGGTTATCGTCCGGCCCGTCTCGAAAAAGTCCCGGACATTGTCCGGGGCGGCGACCCACGGCCCGACTCCGAAGAACTGGGCTCGGGGCTGACCATCGAACTTGGGGCCCCAGCTTTCGTCAGTTCCATCGTTGGTCCCACCGCCCCTTCCATCGACGTACGCGAACTGGCCGCCGGCGCCCTGCCCGTACTCGTTCTGATAGTCGGGCAAGCGCAGCGGCGTCTCGAACGTGAGGTTGGAGCTGGCACTGACGCCGAACCCGCGCGCGGTTCCCTTACCGGACCTGGTTGTGATTACAACCGCACCATTCGCCGCGCGCGAGCCATACAAGGCAGCCGCGTTGGGGCCCTTGAGGATGCTGATGTCCGCGATGTCGCTTCCGTTGAGATCCGAGATCGCGTTGCCGTAATCCACTCCACCGTA
>JACMME010000048.1 GCA_014379205.1 Gemmatimonadaceae bacterium | reverse complement strand
GTTGAAGGGCAGCGTCACTCCGGAGCAGGCCCAGGCGAAATTGAACGTGCTGGCAAAATCAATCAACCACACGTTACCTCCCGGTAGCGCCAGCTATGGAGTCCTTGTAACGCCCCTGCTCGACGAGATTTATGGCCCCGCCAAAACGGGCATCTGGCTGCTATCGGGCGCCGTGTTTCTGGTGTTGCTGATTGCGTGCGGAAATGCTGCAAACCTGCTGCTTGCGCGCGCCACCCACAGAGATCGCGAACTCGCGCTCCGGGCAATGCTCGGCGCCGACAGAAAACGTCTTCTCGGGCTTCTGCTGGCAGAGTCTGTGTGCTTGAGCGTTGTCAGCGCCGCACTCGGCCTGCTGCTGGCACAGCTCGGCATTCAGGCTCTGACTCGCCTCGCACCTCCGGACGTCCCAGGCATGGACCTGATCGCCCTGAACACCCCGGTACTCTTATTTTCAATACTGCTTTCCTTCGGCACGGTGCTGGTCTTCGGCGTTGGTCCCGCACTGATCGCGACCCGCCGCGTTCCAGCCGAAGCGATCCGGGCAGGTGGACGGAGCGCCTCGTCCGACCACCAGCACACAGCATTGCGCCAATGGCTGATAGGCGCAGAAGTCGCCGTCTCGGTCGTCCTGCTGGTCGGAGCAGGTTTGCTCATCCGAAGCTTCCGTGAAGTAGCCACTCTCGATCCAGGTTTCGACGCCCGTCAAGTGCTCACGTTCCGGCTTACCACCTCAACCGGTTCGCAGGAAAAGCGCCGGGAGATTTATGCGCGAACTCTGGAACGCATACGCGCTTTGCCCGGCGTGACCTCCGCGGCCGCTATCCTGCTGCGCCCCCTGTCGGGTCTGGTTGGCTGGGACACCGTGTACACCGTTGAGAGGCAGTCCCCGGAAGAACAGCTTCGCAACCCGAACGGAAACTATCAGGCCATCAGCCCGGACTACTTCCGCACCATGACCGTCCGCCTGATTGCCGGACGTGATTTCAGCGCATCGGACACCGAGTCAGCGCCCGGTGTCGTGATTGTGAACGAGGGTACCGCACGCCGGCATTGGCCCCAGCTCGATGCCATCGGAAAACGCGTCCGCCTCAGCAAGGATTCGAAAGCGCCCTGGCTGACAGTCGTAGGCATCGCCCGCGATGTCCGCTACCGCGAATGGGAGGCCGTTCGCCCCGACTTCTACATTCCCTACACCCAGCGCGCTCAGCACAGAACCGATTTTGTCGTTAAGACGACAGGGGATCCTCGTACGTTCGCGGCCGCTGTACGGCGGGAGGTGCTGGCGATTGATAAAAATCAGCCCATCAGCAACGTAACCACCATGGCCGCTCTGGTAGATCGAGCCATTGCCCGCTCGAGGTTTGTCGGGGTCGTGTTGACCGCACTGGCCGCCTCCGCCTTATTGCTGGCCGCCATCGGGATTTATGGGGTGCTTTCGTACACTGTCGTGCAGCGAACCAAAGAGATCGGCATACGGATGGCGGTTGGCGCGACGTCTTCAAAGATTATCTGGCTGGTCATGGCCGGAGGCCTGCGCGTCGTGGCTCTCGGTACCATCGCGGGCGGCGCGGCCGCTGCCTTGCTTACCCGATTTATCTCGTCTCTTCTCTTCGGCATCACCGCCGCCGATCCCATTGCCTGGCTTACCGCTGCCTGCGCTCTCCTTCTCGCAGCGACGGTCGCTTGTATGCTGCCAGCGCTCCGCGCTACCGTAGTGGATCCTGTCCGGGCTTTGCAGAGTGAATAGACCTCTTTCACCATTTCTGTAAGCCATCGGGCAGGATGCCCGCTATGCAAATATGGTGCGGAGGGGGAAACACGCGACACCGGTGCCTGAAATACCACAACGCTCCGCCTTGCTTGCGCCCGATTTCCGCCTGCTCTTCGAATCGTTGCCCGGCGCCGTCCTCGTAGTCCTCCCCGACGAGCCGGTGTTCACCATCGTCACCGCCAGTCATGGCTATGTTCATGTCAGCGGAGTGCCACTCGAGGCCCTTTCAGGCCGGGGCGTGTTCGAAGTTTTTCCCGATAATCCAGACGATCCGGCCGCGGCCGGAGTTCGAAACCTGCGCGAATCGTTCCACCGCGCCATCGCTACCCGCGTCCCTGACCGGATCCCTCTGCTGCGATACGATGTCGAGCAAAAGGGCGCCGGGGGAGGTGGGTACGAGGAGCGCTTCTGGAGCGCGCTCAACACCCCCGTTCTCGATCCCAGCGACCGCGTTGCTTACCTTATTCACTCGGTTGAGGAATTAACAGAAAAGGTCCGTGCGGAGCAGATAGCACACACGATAGTGCAGGACGATGCATTCCTCGTCCGGCTCGACGATGCAACCCGCCCCCTCGTCGATCCCGATGAGATCACCAGCACCGCTGCCCGGTTCCTTGGCGAACACCTCCAAGTCAATCGGTGCGCCTACGCTGCTGTAGAGAGCGATGAGGACACCTTCAACCTCACCGGCGACTACAGCCAGGGTGAACAGCATCGTTGGCCGGTACACCTTCAGTCAATTCGGCGTGGACTGCCTGCGTCTTATGCGCGAAGGACAGTCCTGGATTGTCGTCGATGCCGAAACCGATCCGCGCACCGCCATCGTCCGCGAAAGCTACCAAACCCCCGCAATCCGCTCGATCATTTGCGTACCACTAATGAAGTCGGGCCGGTTGGTTGCAGCGCTGTCTGTGCACCGCACCGAGCCGCACCAGTGGGGCCCCGAAGAAGTCGAGTTAGTACAACTGGTCGCCAACCGCTGCTGGGAAGCCATAGAGCGCGCATACGTAACTCGCGAATTAAAAGCGAGCGAGCAACGCCTTCGCCTCGCACAAAAAGCCGGACGTATCGGAAGCTTCGAGTGGCGGATGAAAGAGAACCGGATCAACTGGTCTCCGGAGCTCGAAGCGCTGTATGGCGTGCCTGAAGGCGCATTCGAAGGGAGCCTCGACCACTGGATCCGGCGGGTCGTAGCCGAAGACGCTGAGCGGGTTCTCCTCCAGATCCAAAGCTGCGTT
>JACMME010000004.1 GCA_014379205.1 Gemmatimonadaceae bacterium | reverse complement strand
GCACGAGCTCGGCTCGCCCGAACAGCGTGTTGCGCTTGTCGAGAATCGCCTCGCTCTCGGCGAGAAACCCGTTCGAGCTGGCCTCACCGCTATGCTTGTTGGCGCCCCAAATGAATGCGCTAGCCCACTGGCCGTCGGCGCCCAATCGAGCTCCGTGAAGGACGGAAGCGGTTATTCGGTGGATCGACTCATCAGGGTTCAATGACTCAGGACTCTTCAGATAGCCGTATCCCGCAGCAAGACTCCAGCTCGCGGTTGGATTAACCGTCAGCCGGCCGGAGTAGGAATCGAACTTGATGGGATCGAAGTTCCATCGGTTCTCGTCGGGCTCGCGACCGTTGAACACGGAGCCCTCGAGCTGCCACCTCGTTGAAAAGATACCTGCGGTCAGAACTCCGAAGCTGACGTGCGTTGCATCCTGCCAATGGTGGTTGAGCGGCGCGGCCGGGTTATCCATGGCCGAAGGACGATGCATGAAAGCGACTGGACTAAGCGCCGGCTCGCCGGATGGTGCCGCATAAATGCTCCACGCCAAACCCTTGTTGATTTCGCGCTGATACAAAGCAGCCAGCTCCATCCAGAAGTCGTGCGGATGCTGTCGATCGTGAAGCGGCTCTCCGTTGTAGGTCTCTCCGGTTTGCAGCAACAGCGGATAGCCACGGTTGCTGACGGTCCACGGATCGAGGCTGAGCATTGTCCGAGCCTGGAAGCGACCACCAGCGACGTCGCGGGTAGCCATCAGCATTACCCAGTTCAGTGAGCCGAACTGGTCGTCACCGCGCTCGCCGCTCTGATGGTCGTACTGCGCGAAGACAAATCCGTGCGTCATGATCATCCAGTCATGCAGCATCCGGTTGCGCGAGGGGAGGGTGACCGCGTCGGGAATCCAGGTAGTTCCCGAACCCATCCTCTCCATGCTCACGCCCGCCGGGCCGACCATCATATCCTCGGCTGAGTGGGCCTTCATAGAATCGACCTTCGCGGGTGCTGGCTGCATCTTCATGTCGCCCATTTCCCGGTGAGCCGAGTCGCCGTGCACTGCGTGGGTGGTGTCCGTCACCTGCACCTGTCCCCCTTTTTCCGGGAGATGGTGCGGTTCCGCGCCCGTCGGCATGGCCATCGGCTGCGTTTTTGTTGGCCCGACCTGTTTCTCTCCAGCGGCACGGGCGGGTGCGGGTTTCTTGCCGGTTTTCACTGTGCTTTTGCCCGCGGCAGGCTTTGTGGCTTTTGTTGTTTTGGGTGTCGGCTTTTTCTTTTGAACTTTCTTGTCCGTCGGCTTGTTCATGGGCATTTGCATCGTGCCTTTCTTATGTGCCGTATCGTGTCCAACCCCTTGAGCGGCTAGGGGTTTCTCGGCGATTACAAATGAAAGGGCGAGCGCCCAGCCAAAGCCACTCGCAATCCCGCGTGGTGACGAAAACATTATCCATCCGAAGTGAGTGATTCAGCCGCTGTGACGGAGCCACAGACAGCGATGTGGTTCACGCGGAATGATCACGCTGCGAACCGCGAGCACCAATTGGCGCTCTATGCCTTCGGAGGCGGAGGTTCGGGAGCCGCTGTGCGGTTTAGTGGGTGTGCGAGTCGAAAAGGAGGAACAACTTCGGCCGCGATCCGGAACTCTGCCGAGCGGGCGCTTTCGCCAAGGCCGATCGTAGCGGCGCAGGAAGTCATCGCGACACAGCATTGAAGCGCCGTTGACGTGCAGGGACTTGGCTGATCGCTTTGCTGGGCGGGCACTTCGTGATGGGAGCCGTCGTGGTGCGGCATTACTGCGGCACTTGATCCGGAAAAGCTGCCGCTGGAATGATCGTTACAAGTTGCGTCGAGCGCTCCTACGGTGAAGTAGAGGGAGCAAATGCCGGTTAGGACTCCTACAAGACGGCGCACAGTTGGTCTGAATTCCAGCGGTAAGGTTTCTCGAGTGTGCTGCTGATGTGACACTGTCTCTCGACGCAAGTTCCAGTCCGACTGGTTGAAGTTCGAGTTGGTGTTTGCTCCAGGAAGTCTTCTGCTATCCGGCATACTGTCCTAGATTCTTACCCATGAACGCATCACCGCTTCATGCCCTCACACGACTCACTCGTGTGGCAGTCGCACTTGTAACTGTGTGGTGCCTGGGATGTGGCGCGTTCGAACCGCTTGTCGCGAGCCTGACGCGAGGCACGATAAGCGGAATGAATTGCGGCTCGGAGCAGACCGCGGGTTCGCCCCTCGTCAGAGTCGATTCAGCTGGGGCCACTGAAGGAATCGATCAGGCCGTAGTTGCGGTGGATCGACACGAGCAAGACACTTATTCGTGCGGTTGTGAGTCTTGCTGCTCTGTATCTCCGACCAGGATATCTCTCGCGCTTCTGCCTGCCACTTCACCTGAGGCCATTCCGCAAACGGTAGCGTTTTTCGAGAACGCCAAGCGCGAACCACTCGTTCCGCCTCCTCAAGTCCTCTCGTAAGGCGTATTGCGTCCAGGCTTCGCCCTGGACCACCCCAGCTACGCCGTGCAGTCGCCGGCTCTGGGATCCCGTGAACAATGAAATCGCATGACTACGCGCAAAGCGCGCGCCGTGCCTGCGATTGACGAATCGAGAACAAGAGAGATCAATGTCCGAAGTCTTGCCCATTCCGGCGTGTCGTAGCCGCGTAACCGCGAGAGTCCGAGCTGGCTTCCTGCTGCTTGCGCTTGCTGCTGCATT
>JACMME010000047.1 GCA_014379205.1 Gemmatimonadaceae bacterium | reverse complement strand
GTGGTTGGCGCGGTAGTGAACGCAAATCTCCCCGTCGCTGTCGTAGCCGCGCAGGAGTATGCCCCGCGGCACGTCGCCACTGCGAGCGCGCTGATGATGGGATTTACCTGGGGAACGGCCGGTGTGCTCTTTCTCGCCGCCGGCAAGCTCGCGGACGTTACTTCGCCTACTACGGCCATGACCGCGTCGATCCTCGCGCTCCTGCCGGCATTCTGGATGACGTTGAAACTGCCTGAGCCAGCGGGAATGAAGGACTCGGGGGTGGTGGTAGTTACGTGAGGAAGAACCGCGAACTGCGAACTGCGAAGGGATTACTGCGTACTCCGTACTGCGTAACTGCGTGCTGGGTCACTTCGCCTACGGCATGTCGTCCGTAACGCGCTCAGGCTAGGCCCTCACTCGCCAGCCGACGGATTTCGCAGTTCGCAGTACGCAGTACGCAGTGCTCTACTGAAAAATCCCAAAATTCCCCAACAACCACCACAGCAGGAGGAAAATCAGAACCGTTGTAAAGCAGCCACCGCCAAGCTTTTTCGCGCCGTAGCCGGCGGCGAGACCACGCAAGAGTTTGCTCATTGTATAGAGATTCGGGATTCGAGATCAGGACGTTCCTTCGCAGTTCGCAGTTCGTAGTTATTCCGGACCTCTCACCTGACCCAACGAAAATATGCGCTGAGTAGTTTCTTGATGCGCTGGGTGAGTTTGGTGCGGCGCCAGCTATCGGCCGTTTTTCGGAAGACCTCCGCCTGCGTCGGGTACGGATGGATCGCTGCGCCGACCTTCCCAAGCCCCAGGCCCGAAGAGATCGCAAGCGTGATCTCGCTTATCATGTCGCCGGCATGCTCGGCCACGAGTGTTGCACCGAGTATTTTGTCCGTCCCCTTTTTCAGATAGACTCGAAGAAAGCCTTCGTCCTCGCCGTCGAGCCGCGCGCGGTCGACGTCATGCAACGGGGTGGTGAACGTGTCCACGGCTTGACGCGAGGCCGCGACATCTTCTGCTGTTACGCCTGTGTGTGCGACTTCGGGGCTGGTGTAGGTAGTCCATGGCACGACCAGCTTGCTCGCCCTGGAGCGTCCCGGGAAGAGCGCATTGGTGATGACAATGCGCGCGTGCGCATCGGCCATGTGAGTGAACTGGTAGGACGAAGCGATATCGCCGGCCGCGAAGACACGCGCGTTGGTAGTACGCAAGCTATCGTCGGCCGTCACGCCGCGTTCGCCGTACGCGATCCCGGCGGATTCCAGCCCCAATCCTTCGACATTCGGGGCTCGCCCCGCTGCGATGAGGATCTCGTCGCACGGCGCTGAGTGTGAAGCGCCCTTTCGCTCGAATCGGACTACCTTGTCGCCGCCATTTAGCTCCACGCTCTTGAGCACCGCGTTGTGCTGGAACGTGACGCCATCACGCATCATGGCGCGCTCGACGATAGCCGCCGCGTCCGCATCGTCGCGCGGCAGGATCCGCGCGGCGCGGTTCAGAACCGTGACAGCGCTCCCGAACCGCGCGAAAGCCTGCGCCAGCTCGCACCCGATGGGCCCCGCGCCAACCACCAGCAAGCGCTTTGGCAACGTTGTCAGTTCGAAGATTGTCTCGTTGGTACGGTAGCCGGCTTCCGCGAGGCCCGGAGCTTCGGGCACGGCCGCGCGCGCACCGGTAGCGACTACAGCTCGCCGGAAACGCAGCGTCTGGCCTTCCACCTCAATGGACTTCGCCGAGGTAAAGCGCGCGTCACCGAAGAAGACATCTACGCCCAGTGTTGTATAGCGTGGCGCGCCATCGATCTGGCTGATGGCGGCGCGCAGACTGCGCATGCGCTGCATGACCGCACCAAAGTCACCATCGCCGGTGGCCGCCGGTCCTCCGAACGAAGCAGCCGATTCTCGCGCCGCGTGCCACGAGCGAGCCGCGCGGATTAGCGCCTTGGACGGCACGCACCCGACATTCAGGCAATCGCCGCCCATGAGGTGTCGCTCGACGAGCGCGACACTCGCCCCGAGTCCCGCCGCCGCGGACGCGCATACCCGACCCGCTGTCCCCGCCCCAACCACGACCAGGTGATACCGCTCCCTGGCGCGCGGATTCGTCCAGCCCGACGGATGCACATGTGCCAGCAACTCCCGATTGAATGAATCGAGAGGCTGGATATCACCGTACTTGCGTCCCGCACCTACTGCCATGATCACCTCAAAAACCTGGTTGTAGGGACTCGGAAGTATCGGTGGGATCACGTAACACCCACCCGAGCCCCGGAAACCGCGCAGTACCCACCAAACACCGAGCACCAGGCACCGAACACCCCACTCCTAGCGCACCGAACCCACCACCTCGAACCAAAAAATACACCGCTCGACGACTTTTCCGCCGGTAAAGGGTACCTTTTCTCACCATGCGAATATTTTCGTTTCTGAGCCCAACATTCATGGCGCTGGCGTCAACTTGCGTCGTCTCCGTCACAGCACTCGCCCAAACCCCGGACACACTTCCGATTGTCACCTGGCTTCCCGCCCGTCCCGACCCAGGCTCCATAATCCAGATTTTCGTGCATCGCGCCCGCCTCGGCGCCGATTCGCTCACCGGCATTACTGGCCTGCTTTCAGGCGAGCCACTTCACTTCGATTCCACCACTCGCGCTCGCCTTCGCGCGCTCGCTGGCATCCCCGTCGATGCGACCGACAGCGTTCGAGCGCATGTCGTCATCCAGCGCCTTAGCGGAATTGCCGACACACTCGCCACCGTGATTCCGCTACGCGCGCAACCTCCGGAACCGCCCGGCCGTCCCGGCGAGCAGTTGAGCGTCGCCCCGCGTTTCGGACGCGAGCCGGATTCGGCACTCGCCGCGCGCATGGCGCGCGAGGGTCAGATAGCGATGCAGGTTTCCCGCAGGTCGCATGAAACTCCCAGACTGTGGCGGGGATACTTCGCGCGACCGAGGCCGAGCCGGATAACCAGCCGGTTTGGTGGTGGGCGCGAGTTCAATGGACAGGTTCGCAGTCGCCACTCTGGTGTCGATTTCGCCGGCGCTACCGGCACCCCCGTGCGCGTCACCAACCGCGGAGTTGTAGCCCTTGTAGCGGATTTTCATCTTGCGGGACGAGCGGTGTATGTCGACCATGGTGCCGGCCTCGTGACAGCGTACTTCCACCTCAGCAAGACGAATGTTGTCGAAGGCGACACCGTAGTTCGCGGCCAGATTATCGGGCGCGTGGGTCAGTCGGGGCGAGTCACAGGCCCACACCTGCATTGGGTCGCCCGCTACGGAGGGGTTTCGGTGAATGCGCTCACACTGCTGGAGATCGATCCACCGCCGCCGCCGAAGAAGAAACGGCCGGTGAAGAAGGCGATTCGGTGATGGGCTGATGGGCTGATGGCGGATGGCTGATAGCGGATGACGGATTGCCGATTACAGATTGCTGGAATATCAAGGGGTCAGAGTCCTTGAACCGCTCGCCGCTGCAATGCGTCGCCCCCGCATCACGAACATTGCATTTGTTCGTCATTCGGCGAAATTCAACAATCCGCAAATCCGCCATCAGCCATCAGCCATCAGCCATACACTTTCTTCGCCCATGACATCGCAACGAGTCTTCCGTGACATCACCGAGACCTTCGGCAATACTCCACTGATCCAGCTCAACCGCCTGGCCGAAGGGCTGCCAGGCCGCATCGTAATCAAGCACGAAGGCTTCAACCCCTTCAACTCCGTCAAGGACCGCATCGGAGCGGCGATGCTGGACGATGCGATCAAGCGCGGCGTGCTTCGTCCCGGAATGGTGATCGTCGAGCCGACCAGCGGAAATACTGGAATCGGCCTCGCGTACGCCGCCACCGCGCGCGGCTTCCGGTGCGTCTTCACGATGCCTGAAACCATGACCATCGAGAGACGCAACATGCTGCGCGCACTCGGCTGCCGGGTGGTGCTCACCGAAGGACCCAAGGGAATGAAGGGCGCCATTGCTCGCGCTACCGAGATCCTCGAGAAGCTTGGCGACCGTGCCTGGATGCCCAAGCAATTCGACAACCCGGCTAATCCGGAGGTGCATTACCGCACGACCGGACCGGAAATCTGGACGGATACGGCCGGTGCTGTGGATGTTTTCGTGTCAGGCGTCGGGACTGGCGGAACGATCACGGGCGCGGGGCGCTACCTGCGCGAGCGCAAGCCGGACATTCGCATCATCGCGGTGGAGCCAGCCGAGAGCCCGGTGCTTTCTGGCGGAGAGCCCTCGCCGCACAAGCAGCAGGGGATTGGGGCAGGCTTCGTCCCCGGAAACCTCGACACGACTATCTACAACGAAGTGATCAGGGTTTCCAATGATGATGCGATCGCTACAGCGAGGCGTCTCGCGCGCGAAGAGGCCATCTTCGCGGGAATCTCCTCCGGTTCGATCACCTGGGCAGCGCTCCAGGTGGCCGCCCGTCACGAGAACAAAGGCAAGCTCATCGTGTCGGTGATCTGCGACTTCGGCGAGCGGTATCTGTCCAATCCCGTATTCGCGGACATGCAGGAAGCGGACTTCGCGGATATCGGGTTTGCGATAGGGTAGGGATTGCGGATTGCGGATTGCGGACAGAACAGCGAACCGAACTGCGAACTGCGAACTGCGAACTGCGAACTGCGAACTGCGTACTGCGTACTGCGTACTGCGTACTGCGAATTGCGAATTGCGAACTGCGAACTGCGAACTCGCGAGTGTAGTGGGGTTTTTCGCGGGTAGCGACGTACCGTTGGAGTAGCGTGCTCCATTTGGGGTCCACACCGCGCACCGAGTACCGTGTTGTGCAACCGAGCACCGAGCACCGCGCTTTGCCAACCGGGCACTGCGTACCTGGCACCGGTCACCGCACGCGTTACGCCTCGACCTCGAACACCATGTAGTTGGAGGTGGGTGGAGATCAGGATTGACTTCCAAAGATCATCCATCGTCGTGACTCACCCGTCGAACTCATTGCCAAATTATCTTTGCTTAAATGACGGCAACGCGTCCGCAATCCATAGGCGAAGAGATAGCCAACAGCATAACCCACGGCCTGGGATTCCTCCTGAGTGTCGTGGCCGTGCCCGTCATCATCATCGCGGCCATTGCCAGTCAGGACACATGGCGCGTGGTCGCGGCAAGCGTGTACGTAACGACACTCGTGCTCCTGTACGCCGCGTCGACATTGTATCACGCACTGCCCGGCCCGCGGGCCAAAGCCGTCTTCCAGCGCCTGGACCACGCGGCCATCTACCTGCTCATAGCCGGTACCTACACACCTTTCACCCTGATCTCGCTGCGAGGCGCCTGGGGCTGGAGCCTCTTCGGAGTTGTGTGGGGACTTGCCGCGCTTGGTGTCGCGCTCAAGGGCACCTTCGGCGCTCGGCTTCCGGCACTATCTACCGCGGTCTACCTGGCAATGGGCTGGCTGGTCTTGCTTGCAGCCCAGCCGCTGTCGCAGCACGTGGCTCCCGGGGGTATACGGTGGTTGATAGCCGGCGGAGTATTGTACACTGGGGGCGTAGCTTTCTTCATCTGGGAGCGACTGCGCTACAGTCACGCGATCTGGCACCTGTTCGTACTCGGCGGCAGCGTCGCGCACTTCTGTGCCATATTCTGGTACGCGCTGCCAGTCGTGAAAGTGTAGTCAGGACAGGGAATCAGTGCTGTTGGGCTCATGATACTTCGCGCTTGCGAGACGTCGCGACGAACGCCGCTATAGCGCCTGCGTTCCTCCTCGCGGCGGCGAACGTCGTCCCGTTACGCGATCGTACGCCTTTGCAACGAGCGGTGTAAGCGCCAGTGTCGCCGCGATACGCAGTGGCTGCGTCACCTTCGTGGCGATGTATGCGGCGGTGAAGGCGCCGACTTCTCCCCCAGAGCTACCTGGGCGCCAGCCGAAATGGATAGCAGCCCAGAAACCAGACAGAACAGCGAAAAAGATCGTGAAGTAAACGGCCGCAGCAACGGGGCCATACTTGGCAAAGATCTCCTTTAAGGTCTTGCGCACAAATCGCGAATCGTTGAGTTGGACTTCGAAGCGACCGGCGGTTCGATAGTTGGTCGCAGCGAAGATCTCGGGCGCCGCGAAATGGCGACGTCACGAATTGCAGGAAGATACCATGCGGAGACCCCGGAAGGTTGGCCTGGCGACCCTCAATGTGAGTGAGAGCTATGGCTCTCCGCGACGCAGGATGATGTCACCGTTCACGGTGTTGACACGGATTAGTCCACGCCCACCTTTTCCTGCTACTCCGCGGGCGCGCACAAAACGCCGGGGCGTTCCGTAGTCGCTCTCCCAGCCGGTCGTCTCCTCACGCTGAAGCACCCAGGGACTCTCAATTTGCGTTGCGCGTCCAAAGGTCCGCGTGTAGGCGGTTTCCAGCTCGAACACGCCGTCGAAGCTGGCTGGAAGTTCGATCACCACGCTCCCCGTCCCCGATTTGATCTCCACGGATTGCTCAGCTCCCTGAGCATCTATCAGTGTTACGCTAACTTTGCCGGCACCAGTGCTCGCACGTACTGAGCCTGCTACTGGTCCGATTTCTATTTCGCCACCGCCGGTGTGAGCGTCCACCATACCCGCGCCTCGTCCGACCCGTATGTCGCCTCCTCCCGTTGAGATTGTGGCGCCATAAGGGGCTTCGCCAAGCGCTATTGGACCACCCGCTTTGCGCACGTGCAACATGCCGCTGCCGGTCGCACGCGCATCCTGAATCGTTTCCCGTCCCTCGTTTACGGTGACTCCTCGCAGGTCGCCGTGCAATTCGTCCATCTCATTCTTCTTGGCGTCATCAGAACCGTCTCCGTAGATTACGGGGCCGCTCCCCGAAGAGCCTCGAAGCCCACCGCGTACTCGCGACAGCTTCACCATTCCGCCACCAGTACTCACCGAGCCACTGAGGTCGGAATCTGAGACCTCGATGTCGCCACCTCCGGTCGAGAGATTGGCGCGACCAGTCGCCCGCTCCAGAACTAGCTCGCCGCCGCCAGTGTTCCCACGGAAAGTGCCTTCAACGCCAACGATCGTCAGGCTTCCGCCGCTGGACTTCAGCCGAACATCGAAGCGGGGAGGAACAGAGATCACGAACTTGTGAGACGTGGAATACGATCCCGTTCTCCTCTCCTGTGCGGATCGCACGCGTACACCATCTTCCGTACGGCCCACCTCCACACGGGTCTCCTCCCAGTCGCGGCCGCCGAGCTGGACACGAACTCTGACCATTGCCTCATCGGTGCCGCGAACTTCCACCGATCCACCGGTCAACAGATCCAGGAAGAGCAGCTCACCCGGTGCCGCCTTCTCGGACTTTTCGAACGATGAATCCGGGACGAAGGGCTCTGCAGATTCTTGCAGCGCGCTTTGACCCTGCTCTGACAACCGCGTCGTCTCGGCCGGCGATTCGCCACGCTCTCGGTCTGCGACAACCAACCCCTCGGCCGCTTCGGACACCGGCAACGCCGCAACCGGAACCCGCGAATCCGAGACCGACGAGAACGTCCTGGTGGATGTCTGCTCCGAGCTCGCGACAACGCTGGATGGTGCCGCGCTTGCGAGCGGCGCCGGCCGAAGACCAGCAAACGGAATGAGAATCATTGCGAAACCGGTCGTTGCCGCCAAACGCATTCTGGAAGAAGGCGCACCGCGTGGCCTACCGGAATCGAGCACGGCGAGCAGGCGTCCCTCCAGGTGTGACGGGCGCGCCATGCTGACTGCCACGAATCCGCCGAGCCTGAGCTCGCGTGCCTGCCGCGCCACGCCGAGCAGCTGAGTGGCGTAGTCGGTCGGGGCAGTGCCGCCTGCAAGAACGCGGTCGTCACATGCCAGCTCGCTTTCGCTCCGGAGACGGCGAGCCGCGTTCCACGCGAGAGGATGGAACCAGTACACGCCGCACGCGATGCTCGCCAGCAACTGCGTCAGGTAGTCATACCGCGCAACATGCGCCATCTCGTGCATGAGCGCCGCGCGTTTCTGCTCAGCCGGCCACGCAGCAGCTGCCGTTGGGAACAGGATTACAGGGTGTAGCCAGCCCCATGTTACGGGTCCGCCGGCGTTCTCGCTCATGCCCAGCCGAACCGCGCGAGTAACACCGTTTCGCTTCGCGGCCTCCGCCAGCAACGCAGACCAGTCTGCTCCAAACGCAGGAGTCGCGCTACGTGCAAGCCGCGCGAGTCCGACGTGGCCAAGAAAGATCCAGAACAGAACGCCGACGGATCCAGCGAGCCATATGGCAGCGAGAACCGCGGCTCCCGGATGAGTCCTCGACCAGATCGCCAGCGGAGACGCAAAAAGTGCTGTAGAAACTGACGCGGAGTTCGGCGATGCGGGGCTGTCTGCCGCCGTGATGCCGTGGTCGCCGGCGCCAGAATTTGCTGTCGTGCTTGCGAGAGAGGCAGACTCGGACCCGCCGGAAGCGGTAAAGCTCTGGGAGGTTACTGCCGCAGCGGGAGATGGAGCCCAGTCCACGAGATGCAGTGACACATTCGGCGCTACCGGTGCGATCGCCGCAAGCGCGAGCGCCCCGATGGATGCCAGTACCCAAACAAGGTGGCGCGCCGCCGCGGGCCGCTTGTGCAGTAACGCCGCCACAATTGTCCCACCGATCAACACCAGACTCACTTTGAGAACGAGCGCGACCGCTGCGACAAACTCGGGATTGGCGGTAAGCGTGACAGATGGGCGGATCATGAGCGCACTCCTTTGCGGCGTTGTTGCTCAATGAGTTGGGCCAGTCGCTTCAGCTCCTGGTCCGTTAGCGGCTTCTCGGCGACACCGAGCATGGCTGCGACGGCGGACTCCATGGAATTGTTGAAGAACGTACGCAACAGATCCCTCGCGGCACTGCGCTGGATCTGCTTTGGGTCCGCGGTCGTGAGGTAAACGTGACGCGGACCTTCCCACTCATGATGCAGAAATCCCTTCTCCTCCAGCAGCCGCAGCATGCTCCTCACGGAGGAGTAGCTTGGCGGATCCGGTAAGTCCGCAAGCACTTCAGCGGCGGATGCTCTGCCTCGTCTGATCACTACGTCCATGATCTGCCGCTCTCGGCGACCGAGGTCGGCTAAGGGATTGGGCATTTTTTTGCTATTGAGAGGAAGTGCACGAGCGGAGTTGGTGCTGGTACGCTAGCAGTGTGCTAATACACTAGCACCAAGTTTGATGCCCGTCAAGTGCCATAACTGGCCAACGCAGGTCGAGCACTCGCGCGGCCATCGGAACGATGCGACTATATCGGGGTTCCATTTGTTTCCAAAAGGAGCCAGACGCCCATGTCAGACGAAGCGGTTCGACCCGAATTGCGCGAGCTAGCAGAGCGATACGAGTTCCTCGAGGAGCTCGGGCACGGGCGTACCGCTATCGTGTATCTCGCGCGTGACCGCAACAGTGGGCGTGACGTCGCAATCAGGGTTCTCAATCCCCGATTCAGCTCCGGCGCCGAGGGGTTGAGCCGCTTCGTTCGGGTCGCGCGCACCAGCCCCGCGCTTCAGCATCCGAACATCGTGCAGACTCTTGCAGTCGAGGAGCTCGGCGGTGGATCGATCGCGATAGTGAGCGAGTATGTGCGCGGCGAGACGCTGCGCTCCGTCATGCGAGCGTCCGGGCGGCTCACTCTGTACCGAGCGACGCGGATCATGCGCGAGATCGCCGCGGCCCTCGCGCACAGCCACGCCCACCGAAGCGTACACGGCGACGTAAGACCCGAGAACATTTTTATCGAGGCGCAATCCGGACGAGCCATGCTCGCCGATTTCGGCATTGCTCGAGCACTCGACGGAGAAAACCAGCAGACCAGCGCGGACTATTCCCTGGTGACACCGACGTACATGTCTCCGGAGCAGGTTGATGGTCAACCCGCTGATGATGGGAGCGACGTTTATGCGCTCGCGCTGGTTGGGTGGGAGATGCTTACAGGGAGGCGGCCCTGGGGGGGCGAGGGCCTCCAATCGGTGCTTCACAAGCAGAAAAACGAACAGCTGCCTTCGCTGGGCGAGCTAAGGCCTGACGTTCCGGCGTTTCTGTTGAGCGCGATCAACGGCGGACTTGCAAAAGACGCTCGTGAGCGCTGGGCGGACGCAGGGGAATTCCTGAATCGCCTGACCCCCGCACCAGTGAGCCCCGTAGCGGGCGTTATTGATACAGGTACGTCGACGTGGCAGCGCGGCGCGAGAGACGATCAATCAGAAGGTTTGGTTGGTGTCACCGGAGCTCGAGCCAATTTCGGTGATCCGGTCGCGTTTGATCCCAACGCTCCATTCGACAGGAACGTTACCGGAGAAGATCGTGGTTCACGTAGACGCTGGTGGCCAGTCGCGGGAGCCCTGGTCGGCGCTGCACTTCTTTTTTTCGTTCTGCAGGCGAGTGGAGATGACAGTTCCGGGCGCGGAGGTAAAAACTACGACACCGCGCTCGACTCGCTTCTTGAAGTGACCTCCGCTGACTCCGCTGCCGGCGGCCTTCTCGATGCGCCGACACCGACGACCCGACCAGTTACCGTGCGTGACCGGCGGCGGAAGGTTACGACCACTCCGGCTGTGTTGCGCGACAATACTGCGGCGGAAAGCGCTTCTGAGGCCGCGGAGTCAGTGGCAGTGAAGCCGGCGGAGGTGGTGGTAGTCAAGACGCTGGAGGAGCGGTGTGCATCGCGAGCACTCGCTGACCAGACCGCGTGCCTGCTCATGCACATCGAGCGAGAGGACGTCGATCTGACTCGAGTATATCAGATGCTCATAACCGCTCTGCGCCGCGATGCCGGCGGCGTGCGTGAGCCCGCCGAAGTGCAGATGCTGCGAACCGAGCAACGCGCATGGCTGGCTGAACGCGACCGCATCTGCCGCATTCGCACTCTGGTGCTGGAGGATCCGCTGTGGGGACTCAAGCGGGCACCCTGTTTCGCGGAGTTCTCGGCGAAGCGCACGAAGGAGCTCGACAAGAGACTGGATAAGATCATGGCCAGGAGCGACATCAGACGCCGGTAGGGCAACGGTGAAGGCGGCCCAGCATGATTCAACGCGTGTTGAATTGTCATGAAATCGAGACCGAGCTGGCAGCGGGCCGGCTGTCCGACTGGGCCGAACGCTGTTTTCGCGAGTTGAGCGCCAAGGTTGACGCCGAAGGTTTCCCCTGCACGTTCGGAACGGTGGCACTCCGTCGCGGCGACGTTCTCTTTGCCTTCGTCGACATTGCGGACATCACACTTCAGGCAGAACGCGTGGCCTCCGCACTCCAGGATTTCACGGCCCGCGTGCACGCCCTGGGCACGGTGCAAGCGTCGATGCTGCCGTTCGCAGTCTTCCTCGCTCCACCAGAAGACGCTGCATCCATGGACGACTATTTCCGAATCGGATGGGATCTGCTCGACCGAATCCACCGGCTCGACAGCGATCCCTGGCCCGAGCGCGTTCCCAATAACCCCGACGCCCCTGACTGGTCATTCTGCTTCGGTGGCGTGCCGCTATTCGTCAACTTCAAGACTCCTCTGCATCGGGCACGTCGAAGCCGCCGCATGGACAACGCCTTTCTCCTGTTATTTCAGGCAAGGGATGGATTCGACGTGGTGGCCGGCGACACGCCTCAGGGACGACGTGCGCGAGCGATTATTCGTACCAAGCTGGCCGCGTACGACGACGTTGAAATATGGCCGGCGCTCGGATACCACGGACGCCCGGAGAATCGCGACTGGAAGGAGTATTTCGTGCCGGAGAGCAACGACGAAATCGCAACCCTGTGCCCCTTCATGAGGCCGAAGGGTGCAGAAACCCGTTAGCCGCGCCCCCCGGAAGTGAATTCGCTAATGCATTGATAAGGCGGCGTTCGAGCGCCGCCATATCAATGCATTCGACCACTTATGGTGCTCTTGTACCTTCAGTTCGTAGTTGAAGAACCGAATCGGGTCCGGTGGTGGTGTAACGTGCCACGGTGGTACCCGTCAAACTGTTATTCCGAAGTCGCATCACCGAATGCGTCCTGACCTGGACGCCCTTGCGCCTGGCGCTCTGGAACGGACCCGCGTCGGCCATGATGCTGTCCCCATCGGTGGTGACCTGCAAAGGCACGGGCGATCTATTCGGGAAGGTGATCGTCCAATCCGACGTGGTACCAGTCGCCTTCATGACGTATGTCGTGACGGAGGTATCCGTCCCGGTCTCAGGCGTGGCTCGAACTTGCCAGTTTCCGGCGACGTCCGCGAGGGAGATGGTTGCAGGCGCTTCCGGTTGCGGCGTCTCCGTCATTCCGGCTGCGGTATCCGAAACGGGCGCATCTTCTGATTTGGCGCAGCCGAGCATAGCCGCCATACAGCCGCAAATCACCAAGCGGGGCATCACTTTCATAAGACCTCCATTTGTCAGGGCTCGAGATAGTAACGCTTTACCATGCGCAAGACCGTGGCCGGTGTCAACGCAGTTTTTGCCGAAGGACAGTTAGCGGCAGCGCACCACTCTCCATTACGGCTGTGTGAAACGCCTTGAGATCGAAGCGCGCGCCCGACGTCTCGCGCAGTTGCTTTCGCAGCCGGAGGATTTCGAGCGCGCCCATCTTGTAAGCCAACGCCTGCCCCGGCAGATCAACCGAGTATCTCAGAGTCTCGGTGTCGATCTGGGTCGCCGATTCGAGTGCGTGCTCGCGCATGAACCGAATGGCTCGCGAACGCGGCCACGCGTAGTAGTTCATCCCGGTATCCACAACCAGACGACACGCGAGGAACATCTCCATACCAAGCCGTCCATATCGCTCATATGCGTCTTCGTACATTCCCATTTCTCCCGCTAACTGGGAAGCGTACTCTCCCCACCCTTCCGTGTATGCGGTGAAGGTGAGATCACGCCTATACAGCGGCAGCGCGGTGTTCTCGGTGGTGAGGTTGAACTGGAAGTGATGTCCGGGGATGAGCTCATGATAGACCAGAGGGGCCGCCATGAGGAGCGATCGTTCTTCCAGCTTCGATCCATTGTAGAAGTAGTGCCCCATCGAGTCACTCGGCGTGGGGATCTGATAGTAGCCGAATGTCATCGCCCCTTCGAATCGCGGATCGAGTCGCCGAACATCCCCTTGGGCGCGAGGGACGCGTCCGAAGTACTCCGCTATGCGCGGCCGGATGCGCGCGTCGTACGCCATGAGCTTCGCGCCAAATTCCTCAGGTTCGGTTGCGTAGAACCGGCGGTCCTTTTTCAGCCGATCATGGAACTCGGCCTTTGTCTCGCGGAAGCCCAACGACGCTCGAATCGCGGCCATCTGGCGGCTGATGCGCGCAACTTCTCTGAGTCCAGTCTGATGTACCTCTTCTGGTGTGACATTCAACGTTGTGTGCAGCCGCACCAGGTAGCGGTAGTACTCCTTGCCTCGAGGGTATTGCCACTGGCCCACGTGCTCCGGCGCGTCACGCGCGTAGTCGCCGTCCAAATAGTCGATGAGCCGGCCGAACGCCTGTGGCACGGCGCCGTTGAGCAGCGCTTCCAAATCAGCACTGAATCGAGCACGATCGGGACCGGGCAACTCAGTCAAGCGAGCCTCTGACACCCAGAATGGGCTCTCGCGCGCCGCAACGCGGTATGAGCTGAAGACCGTCCGAACTAGCGGGAGCTCTTCCCTGGGTGCTCGAATGCCGCGCCTCAATCGTTCTGCGAGCCTGGCGTCGATGCTGTCTATCCAGGCGGGGAGTTCCCCGACGAGCCCGAGGTAGCGCGCGGCATCGCTCGAGTCCGCAATGCGAAACGCGCCAAGCACACGCTGTACGTACTGCACCGGTGTCGAATACGGCGTCACATCGCCGAGACTATGCCAGAAGTACTGCGCCCCCTCGATCGTGGCATCAAGCTCCCATCGCAATGCTGCAACGCTCAGCCGCTCCTCAGCACCCAGTTGAATGGTGTCCAGCTGCCGCAATCGTGACTTGAGCGCACGCGCGTGCGTCGCATCTCGCTCTGCCGCGCGCACGGACAGGTCTGGCAGATGCTCGATCGGCAGCCCGTAGCGTTGCCGATCGAGGATGTTTTGCTCGACCTTGTAGCGGTGCGCGTCGTCGAGGAGGCGTGCCAGCGTGCGCGCGGCTGGCGTGGAGTCCGCCGCTACTTGCAGCGCGCAAAGCAGGAGGAATTGCATCGCTCGGAGTCTTTAGGCCCGGCGCCGGACGTAACGCCGCGCAGGTGTCATCGTACGCAGTCTCTCGTAGGCAAACATTGGCACGACTTTGCCCTCGCTCAACACGAGACTTGAAGCCATCTCACCAATGGCCGGCCCCATCTTGAAGCCGTGTCCGGATCCGCCGCCGAGGAGGAGAACGTTGCGCGCCGCGGGATGCCAGTCCATCAAATAGTGACCGTCCGGCGTCGACTCGTACTGACAAACTTCGGCGTGCACCAGCGGCGCGCGCGCCAGCAGAGGAAAGCGCCGACGCAGCATTGCGCGAGCAGTCATCACGCTTGCCGGGCTCACTGTGCGCTCGAACGAAGTGGGATCGACGTCGCCGCCCAGCGAGTCATCGGCGATCTTGAAGCCGCGCCGCTCATTTCCGGGAATCCCGTACATAATGCGCTGACCGAGGTTCACCCACACGGGCATTGTCTCTGCATCGAACTGCCGGTCGCCGGCTGGCGTGCCGAAGTACAGTACGTCCTGCTTTGTGGCGCGGATGCGCCAACCGAGGATATCTGGAAAGAGTGCGCCGAGCCATGGACCGCAGGCGAACACGAACGCGTCGGCGTCGCGCCGGGTACCATCGCTCAGGGAGACATACGACATCCGCTCGCTCGATATCGGTCCGGCGTTGGCTTTGCCGGTCAGATATTCCACGCCCGCGCGCACGCACGCTGCCCGGACGAGCTCGCAGGCCTCCCGCGCGAGGAGATAGCCGGCGTCGCTCTCCCACCACACGCGCTGTAGCCCGTCCGTGCGAATCTGAGGAAACCGCTTTGCCGCGTCGGCCAGCGACACTTCTTCAAGCATCAGGCGCATCTCGCGCATTGGATCCGCAGATGTTCGCGCGAACGCATCGTCGCCGGTCTCGAACATCCAGAGCGCGCCGGTGCGGTGCAGCACCGTGCGCTGCCACGCCGTCTCGTACTCGCGCCACAGATCCAGCGCCCGCCGCGCCATTTCGATGTACACGCGCTGGCCGTTGTACGCCGCTCGGATGACGCGAGTCTCCCCGCCAGAGCTAGCGCGCGCGTTACCGGCTCCCCACGCGTCGATCAACGTCACGGTCGCGCCACGTTGCGCGAGATTGAGCGCTGTCCATCCACCGAACGCTCCGGCCCCCACCACAACCACCCGTGAAGCACTCCGTCGCCGCACACGCTTCGTGAGCGCCGGTTCGGTCGCTGTTGCTCGAGGACCGAACAGGAGGGGCACCAGCGAGCCCGCGCACCATCGGAGCAACTCACGGCGCGATGTCATGAGAAGGCGATCACGGCACCGGCCGCCGATCCAGCTCCTCTATGGTGGCGTTTGATGACGGCCGAGTCCGGCGCAGGCGTTCAGCCGTTACCTCCGCCTGCCGGAACACCCGGAGCAGATTCTCTCCGGCGATTTTGCGCAGATCTGCGTCGGTCCATCCTCGTCGCACGAGCTCGGCGAAGAGGGCCGGATACCTGGATACGTCTTCGAGCCCCTGCACCAAATCGTGCTCCGCTTCGGCACCGTAGAAATCGGCGCCTATCCCTACATGGTTGACGCCAGCGACCTTCCTGATGTGCTCGATGTGGTCGGCTACGTCCTTGATTGTGGCGCGAGGCGACGGTCCCTTCTCTGCCACGTACTCGCGGGTGAGCCGCTGCCACTGGCTGTCGGAGGCGGCCTGAGTGAGGCGCGGAAACAATTCCTCGCTCCACTGGCGCGCGGGCTCCGAGACGAACGGGGGGATGAACGCTACCATGACGACGCCGCCGTTCTGCGGCAGGCGGCGGAGGATCGAGTCCGGGACGTTGCGCGCGTGGTCAGTCAGCGCCCTGGCGGAAGAGTGCGAGAAGAGGACCGGGGCCTCCACGGTGGCGAGCACGTCGCTCATCGTGGCGGGTGAGACGTGTGATATGTCAACCAGCATGCCGAGCCGGTTCATTTCGCGGACCACCTCGCCGCCGAAGCGGGTGAGCCCGTTGTGTCTGACCGAGTCTGTGGCCGCGTCTGCCCAATCGTTGGTGTGAAAGTGAGTGAGCGTCATGTAGCGCACGCCCAAGTCGTAGTAGGCTCGTAGCGCACCGAGCGAATTGGCGATGGTGTGCCCGCCCTCGATTCCGAGGAGCGAAGCGATCCGCCCCCTGGCTATCTGGCGCCGGATATCGGCCACGCTGGCGGCGAAGCCCAGGTCGTTCGGATACTTTGCTATCAGACGGCGGGCGATGTCGATCTGCTCCAGCTGGGTCCGCATCGCGTCGAGCGGGCCCAGGCCGCTCGGCACGTACACTGACCAGAATTGTGCCCCGACCATACCCTCGCGCAGCCGTGGGATATCAGTGTCGAACCGAGCCCGCTTCGAGATGTCGTATGCCTCGACGTCGCGGGGAGGAGTGCCCTTTTCCCGGATTATCCACGGAAGGTCGTTATGGGTATCGATGATCGGTGTGGTCCGGAGGATCGCTTTCGCGCGACGGAGCGCCGCGTCCTCCGTTTGTGCGGCACTCGAGACGGCGAGCACGAGGCCAAACACGGGACCGCCGCTCCAGCGGATCAAACGTAAGCTCATCATATGCTTGCTCACCGAGTGTAAGAACTGAACACCACCCTGCGCTCGCGGTTGATAGTGGGCGGGGATGCCGCGGGAAACCGCGTCACCGTCTTCCAGAATTCCGCGTCTTTCCTTACTCTCACTGCCTGACATCGCACTTGATCCAGTACATCGCCCCGGAACGATCACGCACGAAGCCGTATTCAGGCCAGAAACCGGTGCGCCACGGGACGATGTGTGTAATCCGCCCGCTCGGACTGCGACGCCAGATCCGGTGCTGAGCGATCATCGCCCTCACCGCTGCCGAGGTCGCGATTATCCTCGCCGTAGACGTTGCCAAGTCTGTCCACGGCGAGCTCATGCGTGTGGACGGTACGCACCACGATGAGATTTCTGCCCGGCCGGCGTGATTCGCCACACGTGAACCAGGTCTGTGTAGAACACATTCCCGAGGCGATCTCTAACGAGACCGACACCAGGGTGGGCCGACGCCAGGCTTAGCGGCAAGGCGAGTAGGAGCAACGGGAGCACGAGTTTCGGGACCTCGCCTCCTGGGTGGAAAGCGCGCATTATCGCGCCGAGCGCGCTACCGCAAAGCCGCGTAACAGAAGACGACATGTTGGACTCCTGGCGACGGGATTCGGGACGGTCCACCACCGTCAGGGTTGGGCGAGACCGATGAGCGCCCGCATCCGCATTTCGTCGAGTTCCTCCCACACATTCTCGTTCTCGGGAAATGGCTTGCGCAACCTCAACGCTCGGCTGGAGCCCTCGGTGGCCGAGTGAGAGACCGAGCCGATTCTGGCGTGTACCTCGCTCACTCCGGTTCTTGCAATGACTTCACGAACGTTGTGCTCGCGAATACCACCCCCCGCCATCACCGCGATGCGACCGCGGGCCTGATCAACCAGCCGCGCGATTGTAGCCACGCCTTCCAGCGCCGTCGCGGCGCCTCCGGAGGTGAGGACGCGGCTCACACCCGCGCCGATCAGCATTTCCAGCGCTTGCGCAAGATCTGGGGTAGCGTCAAATGCGCGGTGAAAGCTCACCGGCAGCTCCCGCGCTGCCTCGGTCAACTGGGCAATCATGGCTATGTCTACCCGGCCATGGGCGTCGAGAGCCCCGGTGACAATTCCGTCGGCACCTTCGCCGCGCGCGACTTCGACATCTCGACTCATCACCGCCATATCATCGTGCGAATAGACGAACCCGCCACCGCGCGGTCGAATCAGGACGAATGCCGGAATTCGAATGCGCGCCCTCACCGCTCCGATCAGTCCGGTGCTCGGCGTCGTGCCGCCGTCGTTGAGATTCGCGCAGAGCTCGACGCGACTCGCTCCGGCGCGATCCGCGATAATCGCTGACCGGAGTGTGTCGACAGCCGCCTCGACGAGAATTTCACTCTGGTTAGACGTCCGTTCGTCTAGCAGGTGAGATACTGACAAACGCTGCAAAGGCGTGTGGGAAAGACCTGCAATTAATGCAGGTGGAGGCACTCTATCTTACGCTGTTCAGCGCGCGATTGGCATTTTTCGATGCAAACCACCGACGATGAGAAACTTACGGTTGGAGTGCTGAGAGACTTGACGCTCTTGTGGCAAAACAATTGGGGAAGAAAAAGGGGTGAACTCACTTTCATCCAACGAAAAGCTGGTTACTGGGCCGCCTTGGGGCCCGGTACCCACATAGCCTCAACGATCGGGCGGCAGTACTCAAAGCTCTGCGGAGGCGAGGTCGCAGTGGTTGTTTCAGTGGGGGAGTCCCTTGCGCTTGCCATGATGGACACGGCTGGAGTAATGAGTGCTTACGGGGGAATTCGGCACAGTGCCTAAGGATCGCGGTGTCCGCAACCTGGGACGCTTGCTTCGGTTAACACGATGTGTGACGCTAAGCGAGGCTAGCTTGGTGGACCCACCCTAACGCCTCGCCCCCTCCTCCACCACCCCCTTCCCCCGCTCCACCACCGTCGGATTAACCGGAGCTCCCGGCCCCAACCGCTCCGCCCCTCCCACCACTACCTGCTCCCCCGCCGTCACTCCTTCCGTCACCTCCACAAACCCGGGTCTGCGTACGCCGAGCTTCACTTCGCGCCGCACGGCCTTCCCGTCCGTAACAACCCACACCACTTGTGACCCCTGCAGCGCCAGCACCGCGTCTTCGGGAATAACCACCGCGCTGGGTCTTGTCGCCGTAGCCAGGCGCGCTTCGATGAACATTCCGGCCTGCAGCTCGCGCTTTGGATTGGCCACCATCGCCTTCACCGTGATGGTGCGCGCTGGCAGCTGAATTACTGGGTCCACAAAGTCCACTATCCCGGTGAATTCACGTCCTGGTAGCGACGCCACGTGGAACTGCACTCGCTGCTTGAGTTCCAGCCGCTCAGCATACCGCTCCGGAACCTGGAACACCGCGCGCTGCGGGTTGAATGTCTGCAGCGTTGCCAGACGCGTCGCGCTGGTTACGTAATCGCCCAGGCTCACCATCCTTCGGCCCACGACGCCGCTGAACGGCGCGCGCACGGTGCTGCGTGACAGGCGGAGATTGAGAAGATCGAGCTGCGCCTGCGATCCACGAGTGGTGGCTTCGGCCCGCTCGAGCTCCGACGTCGTAGACGCGTTCTGCTCCAGAAGCTGCTTCGTGCGTGTCAGCGCCTGGCCTGCGAGATCGCGGTCAGCCTGCAGGCGCGCGATCTGGGCGCGCAGCTCGGCGTCGTCGATCTTGAACATCGGCGTCCCACGGCCCACGAGGCGGCCCTCGGCGATCAGGATCGCAGTGATCCGCCCTTCCACATCCGGGCGAAGCTCAATCGCCTGTACGGATTCGATCTGTCCGGTGGCGCTGATCGCGTCCACCACGGTGTCACTCTTTGCCACGGCAACGTCAACCGGCATCGCCGGAGGACCGCCAGCGCCACCAGGCCCTCCTCCCGGCCCACCGCCGGCGGCACTATCTGCCTTCTTGCACGCCGCCAGCGCCACCAGCGTTATGGTCGCCATGCGCAAAAAACACAAAGACTTCACGGTGTGATCCTGTCAGTGAAAAGTCGCCTGCCAAGTATGGCCTCGAGCTCGGCAAGAGCGAGACGCGCCGCGAAGTGCGCATCAACGAGATTTGCTTCCGCCTGCGTCAACTGCTCCTGCGCGGCGAGTAGATCGAGAATCAACGCCGCCCCCGCCTTGTAGCGTGTGTCCTGAACCCGGTAATTCTCCCGCGCCACTACCAGCGCTTCACGCCGCAGCTCTATCGTCGCGTGCGCCACGGAATACGCTTCGTACGCTTCCGTGAGGTTCCGCTCCGCCGCGCGCTCGATATCGCGTTGCCTCACCCGGGCGACGTCTCGCTGCACTCTTGCCTCTTCCAGCGCCACCTCACGCTGTCCGTTATTCCAGATGGGTAGCGCGACCGAGAATGTCACGGACGAGCGCCGCGTGGCCTGCGGAAAGTATCTGTCGTCAAAAGCGCTGCTCGATGCAAAGATCGACAGTTGGGGAAAATAGCCGCCACGCTGCGCGCGAACGAACGCTTCCGCCGCGGTCTCGCTCGCTCGCGCAGCAACGAACGTGGGTCCCCGGTCTTTCGCTTCGGCTACCGCCTGCGCGAGTGTGAAGGGAAGCGCGGCAGGCGGAAGCGAATCGACAGCCACGGGCTGCGCCGGTCCGTCGAAGCCGACCCGCCTCCCGAGCTGCAAGCGCGAAACGCGAAGAGCCGTGCTCTGTTCCAGAAGCGCCACACGGGCCTGGCTGAGCTCCAACCGCAGTTGCAGCGAGTCGGTCTGCACGGCTGCTCCGGACGCGACACGCGCCCTCGCGACGACGAGCTGCTCCTCCGCGCGACGCACACGCTCGCGTGCCACACGAGTTAGCTCCTCATCAGCGAGCACCTGGTAGAAATCGCGCTCCGTTCGCAACGATACGCCAAAGCGCGCCTCGAGCTCACCGGCTTCTGCGCGCGCGAGCTCTGCACGCGACCGGCGCAGCTCCGCCAGCTTGCGTCCACCGAGGAACAGATCATAGCGAGCATCGATTCGGGCGCTCACCGCTACCTCCTGCGGCGTTGCAGTCCCGAGGTTGAAGGTCGGTTCCGAAAAACGACTCGCGTCGCTCTGGGCAGTTACTGATGGCAGGAACATGCTCGCCCTTGCCGCCCGGCGAGCCCATTCTGCATTTCCAACCGCACCCGAAGCCGCTACGTACTCGGGGTCGTGCCGCGCCGAGCGCCGGAGTGCTTCATCGAGAGTTATGTGCGGGATGCTGTCGGCGGCGGCGAGCTGCAACAACAGGAGCACCAGCATCAGTCGCCCTCCACGAGAACGCCGCTGGGAGCTGGCGAACGCGAGCGGAGCCGCACCGCATCGAGAATGATGTAAGCGGCGGGAACCAGGAACAGCGTCAGAACAGTGGAGAAAAGCAGTCCGCCGACAATCGCGTAACCAAGCGGACGACGGCTTGTGGCGCCTGCACCCAGTCCGAGCGCGATGGGCATCGCGCCCATGATTGTCGCGACGGAAGTCATGAGAATGGGACGCAGCCGGATGCGCCCCGCCTCCAGGACTGCCTCCACCGTTTCCATTCCCTTTTCCTTCAATTGATTGGTGTACTCTACCAGAAGGATGGAGTTCTTGGTCACGAGACCGATCAGCAGAATCATTCCGATCTGGCTGTACAGATTGAGGGTGGACTTCGCGATGAGCAGCGTCACCAGCGCTCCGGCCACTGCCAGCGGCACCGAGAGAAGCACCGTGAACGGGTGGACGAGAGATTCAAACTGCGACGCCAGTACCATGAATACGACGATGAGTGCCAGCCCAAACGCGAAGTACAGAGCGCTTCCACTCTCCTTGAATTCGCGCGACTCACCACCCAGCTCGATGGTGCTTCCTGCTGGCAGCACTTGAGCCGCGGCGTCCTCGAGAGAGTCGAGGGCGGCACCGAGCGTAAATCCTTCGTCCAGGCCGGCGGAAAGCGTGAAGGAGCGGACGCGATTGAAGTGGTTGAGCTGCTTCGGGCCGACGCTCTCGTCGATTCTCGCCACCGCGCTCAGCTGCACGAGCTGGCCATCGCGGCCGCGCACGAACAGTCCAGTCATGTCGGTGGGGGTAGCGCGCTCTTCCGGCTTGAGCTGGACCATGACGTCGTACAGTTTGTTCTCACGCGTGAAGGTGCTCGCGCGGCTGGCGCCCAGGAGCGTTTGCAGAGTGGACGCGATATCGCGAACGGAGACACCGAGGTCTTCTGCACGATCCCGGTCGAAGCTGACGGTGAGCTCGGGCTTGTTGACGCGAAGGTCGGTGTCGACGTTCTGAAGGCCTTTGATCTGGCGTGCGCGCGCGGTGAGCTTATCCATGCCCGTACCGAGCGAGTCGAAGTTTGGATGCCGCACCACAAACTGAACGGGGTTTCCGAACCCGAACGCGGGCGGGTTGCTCGCGAACGCGAAAATGCCCGGAATTCCCATGAATTGTGGCTGTACCTCGTTGAGCACTTCCTGCACCGAGCGCTTGCGAATGGACCAGTCGGTAAGCCGTGTGAAGATGATCCCGCCATTCACATTGCCGAAAAAGCCAATGATGCTGAAGAAGCCCTGGACGTCCTTGGTGCGCGCCAGAATCTCCTCCACCTTGCGCTGGTAGCCGTCCGTGTAGGCGAGCGAAGACCCCTCGGGCGCGACGATGAATGTCACGAAGAAGCCGCGGTCTTCGGAGGGAATGAACTCCCGTTCCAGCGAGCGGAAGACGAAAACCGAGAGAACCACGATCACCGCGGCCACGCCTATCGTGAGCCAGCGAAAGCGCACTGCCCGCCTGAGCGTACGTGCGTAGCCGTTAGCTGTGGCATCGAACCCGCGCTCCAGCGCGCCGTATATGCGCCCGTGACTCTTCGGCACACGCAGTATCTTCGCAGACAGCATTGGCGTGAGCGTGAGCGCCACCAGGCCGGAAATCAGTACAGAGCCCGCGACCGCGATTCCGAACTCGTTGAACAGGCGCCCTGTCGTGCCCTGGAGGAACGCGAGCGGTGTGAACACAGCGATGAGCGAAATGGTCGTCGCGATCACGGCGAACGCGATCTCGCGCGTACCATTCCTTGCCGCTGTCTCGGGATCTTCTCCGAGCTCCTCCTGATGCCGGTATGCGTTCTCCAGCACGATGATGGCGTCGTCCACGACAATCCCGATCGCGAGCGTGAGCGCGAGAAGCGTGAAGTTGTTGATGGAGAAGCCGAGGAAGTACATGATCGCGAACGTCGCGATGATCGAGGTGGGGATCGCCAGCCCCGGGATTATCGTCGCGCGCAGGTTGCGCAGAAAAACAAAGATGATCACTACCACGAGGCCGCCTGCTATGAGGAGCGTCTCCTCTGCCTCCTTGATCGAGCGCTTGACGAAAGTTGATTGATCGAACGCAACCAGGATGTTGACGCCGGGAGGGAGGGCTGCCTGGATTGCCGGGATCTCGGCACGAATGGCATCCGCAACCTGGACGAGGTTAGACTTGGATTGCCTGATGACGCCGATCGCGACTGCCGGAGTTCCCTTGTAGCGCAGGATGCTTCGGTCGTCCTCAGGGCCCAGCTCCACTGTGCCGAGGTCGCGGAGCTTCACGAGCTGGCCGCCTGTGCTCGACACCGTCAGGTCGCCAAACTCCTCGGCATTCTTGAGCTCGCCCAGCGAGCGAACCGTGAACTCGCGGCGGTTGGACTCGATGCGTCCCGCTGGCACTTCGATGTTCCGGCTTCGGATCGCGCTCTCCACGTCCTGAACCGTGAGCCCGCGCGCCGCCAGCTCCGCCGCCGACAGCCAGACGCGCATCGCGAAGCGGCGCTCGCCAAAGATCTGGGCGCGTCCGACTCCGGGGAGCGATTGCAGACGAGTCTTCACCAGCCGGTCGCCGATGTCCGAAAGCTGCAGGAGATTGTAGTTTGATCCCGAGAGCGCGAGCCAGAAGAACGGCTGAGCGTCGGCGTCCTGCTTCGCCACGACCGGCTCTTCCACTTCTTCGGGGAGCAGTCCGCGCACGCGTGATACCTTGTCGCGGACGTCCTGCGCGGCCTCCTCCACGCTCCGGTCCAGCGTGAACTCGAGTGTGATATTGCTGAACTGTTCGGCGCTCGTGCTGGTCAGGGTCCGAAGTCCCTGGACGGTGCTGAGCTCCTCCTCGAGGATATCCGTTACCGCCGATTCCATGACGCGCGGATTCGCGCCGCGCAGAAATGTTGAGACCGATATGATGGCCGGATCGACGTCCGGGAACTCGCGCACTGAGAGCTTGGTGTAGCCGATAACACCGAACAGGACGAGCGCCGTGCTGAGCATGCTCGTCAGCACAGGGCGTGAGATGGAGACGTCGGAGATCTTCATGGGGCGAAATGCGAGGCGAAGGCGCAGTGTAACAAAGCCACCGCGCGCCGGAAAGTTGAAATTTGTTCCGAGACTAGGAAGCTAAGACGCAGTCTTACGTTGACAAGTCGAAGCAGGTGTCAGCGTCCTGTTAATACGAGCTCTGTACAACGATCTTGTGACATTCTTGAGACATTCCGTCATGCTCCAAATCGACATCCCTGACTCACATCCCGAAACCAATGCGCCGCGCACCTCTCCGCTTCGGTAAAGGCTTCAAGGTTTCGATCCGTAACGCTCGGTCCCAGGCGGCGACCATGGTCATAGCACCAGGCGACTGCGAAGGAGGACCAGACAACCACCATCGCGGCAGCGATCAATGGCTGTACGTCTCTTCCGGTACCGGCGCAGCGATCGTGAATGGGAAGCGCTACAGGCTTGGCGCAGGTTCGCTGATTCTCATCGAGCGCGGGGACAACCACGAGATTCGCAATACCGGAAGAACGCCGCTACGGACATTGAGCCAGTACGTTCCGCCTGCGTACACATCAGGCGGAGATGAACTGCCGGCAGGAGGGAAATGATTCTTCCATTCACAGTGCGCAGTTCGCATTCGCAGTTCGCAGTTCGCGGTGTCATTGTGCGCATTTCTGCAAAATGTCGCAGTGCAGGAATAGCCAGGACACATGAAGGCTGCCTGCTACCCGGTATCGGTTTTCGCGAAGCATGCGAACTGGCCCAAGGTTGAGCGCGAGCGCGCGGCTGCTGCCTTCGAGGTGCAGCGCAGGTCCGATGGCGTTCGGATTTCCGGAACCGAGTACGACCGCGCCTACACGGTTGAAGAGCGGCAGGCTTATTTCGTGAAGCAGCCCGAAGTAGGCTAGTGCCGTGGGAGAAGGACCCGTGTGCGTGTCCGAACTCTCCTCCCCGCGCCTGTGCGCGAAGGTTATACCGGCGGAGATATGCCCGCGCAGGCTCCAGCGCGGCTCCACTATGGGCGCGGGACCTTCACCCGTCGGTACAGGCGGTGGCGTCAGCGACTTCACCCACAGCACACCAAACGTAAGAGCCGGACGCACATCGCCGACCATGGCGAGGTTGATAACCGGAATGCGGGAACCGCCGAACTGTGCGGTTAGCTGGGCGGGGGCGGCAACCGCAAGGAGAAGCCACGCGAAAACGCTCCAGCCATGAAGACGTTTCATTTCGATGCAGAATCAGGTGATAACATCGTTCGCATCGGGAACGGGAAGACTCAGAAAAGCCTTGATGTGCTCCGAGATGGTCTCATCCGCACAGAGGGTGGCATGCGGCTCCACGCCGCCGCCATAAGGGGTGATCGTATAGCTGAGCGGCTTGTCCCCCCAGCGCAAGGTCTCTTCATAGTGCACCAGACCGTCACCACTCTTCTTTTTCGTCGCAATCCGCAGGAAGCCCGAGCCTGCGGCAGCTGAGGCCTTCACGAGCGCCAGCCCGGTGGTTTGGTTCACAGCCATGATCGTCCTCACCGCGATGCCTGGCCCGAAATTATCGAGAGGATGTACAAGCATTTCCTGTGTCTCCAACATGCGCACGAGAAAACCTTCATCGACGGTGCCCGGCGTGGTGGCAGTGCTCCATCCGCTGAGGTGGAACAGCTGCTCGTCGTCTGGAAGGACGACGTTCCTCTCATCCACAACGCACGGCCATGCCGGCAGCATTTGGTAGATAGCAGGCCAGGTGCGCGCCATGCGGAGGGCGCTCGGTCGGTGGCTGTCTCCCAGACTCTCATGACCGAAGGTAAGCGCCTCGACTGCGCGCAGCGTTCCAGCGAGTGGGGCTCCGACGAGTACAACGCGCTTTACGAATCGCGCAAACTCCCCCTTGTCAGCGATTTTGCTTGCAAGGATGATCAGAAGACC
>JACMME010000046.1 GCA_014379205.1 Gemmatimonadaceae bacterium | reverse complement strand
CGGGGGAAGAACCGGCGTCCGCCATGGAGCCAACTGCCGAGCAGCAGATCGCGATAGGAGCGCGTGGCGGTAAGGTCACGCTGTCGGCCGGTGCCGGCTCGGGCAAGACACGTGTGCTCGTCGACCGTTTCGTCGCGCTGGCGGAAGAGGGCGTTTCGCCGACTGCAATTCTGGCGGTCACCTACACCGAGAAGGCCGCCGCGGAAATGAAGCAGCGCATCGTCGCGCGTTTCACCGAGCGCGGCGAGCACGAGATGCGACGTCTTGCGGAGTCGGCTTACATCTCGACAATCCATGGTTTCTGCGCGCGGCTGCTGCGCGAGAATCCGATCGCGGCGCGGCTGGATCCTTCGTTCAGCGTGATGGACGATCTGACACGCGGCATTTTCCTCGATGAACAGATCGAGGCGATGTTCGACGACCCGTGGTTCCGCGCCAACGTGGCAAGCTTTGCCCGTGATTTCGACACCGGGCGCCCACGGCTTTTCGAGCTAATCAGGGACTGCGCCTTCGAATCGCGCGAGTTCGGACGGGCCCAGCCCGAAGAAGCCAGATTCAATCTCGAAGGTCACGTCGGGGCGGCCATGCGGCGTGTAAATGAGAGCTGGAAAGTGTCCCTCGACGCCGCCCTCGCGGGTCTGTTGCATTGGCGAGATGCGATTCGCGGGCTGCATGTGACGGGGCCTACTCGAATAGGCCTGCATCGCGCGATGAACGACCTTCTGGCTACCCTCGTTCCCGGCAACCCCATCAGCCGCGAGTTCGCCGCTGGCTTCTGCGCCAATACCGCCTTCACTGCTGGCGCGAGCGCCAACGCCGACATCGAAGAGATTCGCGCGCTCATTAGGGAAATCCGCGTCGACCTCAACCGCTTCGCCAGGTTCGACCCAGTCCGGGAAGAGCGCGTGGAACGAGAGCAGATCGCTCCCCTGAAGGAAGAGATCTACGCGCACGCGGGCAGGCTTCGTTCCGAGTATGAACGCTTCAAGCGAGAAAACGCGCTGCTGGATTATCCCGACATGCAATCCCGAGCGCGCGAACTGCTCGACGATCCAGCGGTGCGTGACGAATATGCGTCGCGCTTCCGGCATATCCTGCTCGACGAAGCTCAGGATATCAACGACGTCCAGCGAGAAATCATCCGCCGCCTCCAGGGCAATGGCGCCAGCCTGTTCGCCGTAGGCGACATGAAGCAGGCGATCTACGGTTTCCGTGGCGCCAACGTGTCGCTCTTCGCGGCTACCGCAACGCAGGCAGATTGCAACCTTGTCCTCCGCGACAACTTTCGCTCGCGCGAGGAGATAGTTGCTTTCGTGAATGATTTGGGCCCCAGGCTGTGGGACAACGACCCGTTAATCACGTTCGAGCCGATGCGAGCGTCCCATGGATACCTGCCTCTTGGAACTGAGCCACGTATCGATGTGCGTTTCTTCGAGAAGGGCGCTGGTGACGACGATCGCTCCACCGAGCGGGAGCGCATCGCGGACGTGCGCGAGCGCGAAGGCGCCTTGATCGCCCGCTGGATTCGTGAGCTCGTCGATGGCACGCCAGAACGTCAGCCAGCTATCGTGTTCGATCCGGCGACAGCCGAATATCGTCCGGTGCGTTACGGAGATATCGCGATTCTCGCGAGGGCGCGAACTCCTTTCCCGCATTACGAGCGGTATCTCGCCGAGGCGGGCATTCCGTTCGTCCGGGACGGCGGGCGGGGATACTTCGAGGGTCGCGCGGTAGAGGACGTCGTCAGCGCCATGCGAGTTGTCGCAAACGCGCTGGACGATGTGGCGTTGCTCGCCACTCTTCGCTCGCCACTCTTTGGCTGGGATGATGCCGATCTCCTTCGCCTTCGCCGCGCCGCCGGTCCTGACCACCTCTGGCGGGCATTACGGCGAGGGTTCACCGCTCAGGGCCAGCGTTCGAGTAAGCGCGCTTACGAGCTATTGGCGCGGCTTCGATCCGCGAGCTCTGCGCTGCCACCTTCCGAGCTGATCGAGATGCTGCTCGACTCGACTGCTTATCGCGCCGCGTTGCTGCAGGCGCCGAGAGGGCGCGCGGATCTCGCGAACGTGAACAAGCTCATCGAGTTCGCACGGAGCAGTACAGCGCTCGATGGTCCGTCGCTGGGCAAGTTCGTAGCACGCGTCGCTCTCGCGAAGGACTACCTCGTGGAAGAGAGTGACGCGGCCCTCGCGTCGGCTGGCGACGATGTCGTGGTACTGTCCACCATTCACGGCGCCAAGGGTCTGGAATGGCCGGTAGTCATTCTTCCGGCGCTGGATACCGATTTCGCCCGGCCGGATTACGGATCGCGATTCAGCGCGCCGGATGACGCGCTCGTGATCATCCTCAAGGACGCGGACGGCAAGCCGGTAAAGCTGGCATCCAATGACGTGGTCACCGATGCCGCCAAGGTGCGCGAGGAGGCGGAAGGGCGCAGGCTCTTCTATGTCGGGCTGACGCGCGCCAGAGAGCATCTCCTGCTCACGGGAATGACGGGAATGGCGTCCCATGTCCAGGGCGGCGGCTTTGGCAGGCCGATTGAATGGCTTGCACGTCAGCTTGACGTTAGCTCGCACGAGGCCGGCTCGCGCGACGTGTCGCTCGGTAATGCTCAGCTGCGACTGACGTTCGTGGCTGACACGCCCACACCGCCAGCGCATCGCCGTGAGGACGGTAAAGCGCTCCGCGCGGCGCGCAAACGCGTCTCGGAGGGACAGCCGGCCCTTTGGCAGTCCGGAATCGCAGGCGCTCGGCCCGATGTCAACGGTGACGTCTTGCGAATCCTGTCGCCTCCAACGATGGCACTGGCCGGAAAGGGTGCCGCCACTGTGACGCAGCTCACGTACTTTTTTCGCTGCCCGCTCGTTTACTACTTCGACCTGGTGCTGCAGGTGAAGGAGCATCCCCGCGGCCGCACACAGCGCTCGGCCGGAGAGCTCTCCTCACTCGAGTTGGGAACGCGAGTGCATACCCTCCTCGAACGGGCGAATCTGCACGCGCTTCCCACAGAGGAGGCGGCTCGTCTCGTGGCTGCCGAAGCGGATCTTCCGGAAGGCGAGCGCCAGAGGGTGCAGAGACTGCTGCTTGCCGTACTTGCGGATCCTCTCATGGATCGCGTCCGTGCAGCGGTGCGGGTCGAGCGCGAATATCCATTTTACCTCGGCATCGATGGAACGATGGTGCAGGGCGTGATAGATCTCGTATTTACGGACGCTGATGGCAGGGCGGTGGTGGTGGATTACAAGTCGAATGACCTGTCTGCATCCGACCGGATCAACGTTCTCGCCCAATATTACCAGCCGCAGATCGAGCTTTACTCGCTAGCCGCCCACCGCGCCGGCCTAGCGGAACCGGGCGAAGCGACGCTGTACTTTCTCAACAAGCCGGAGTCGCGCACACACAGTGTAAACGCGGCGCGCCTCGACGCGGTAGAAGCATCCGCGGCTGAAGCGCTGGACCGGATCAATCGTGGAGCGTTTGAGACGGGACCAGGTGAAAAGTGCCGGAACTGCGGATACCGGACGCGTGGGGTCTGCGAGGTGGGAAAGCGGTGGAGAGATACGGACTGAGGGAAGGATTGGAAAGGATTGCGGACTGCGGATTGCGGATTAACACATCCTGCGATCGGTTAACACTTGGCGTGCGACGTTTGACCCAAAGATCAGTAATCCTAGCTCGGAGATCTGTTGAGTCCGCAATCCGCAATCCGCAATCCTTTTGCAATCCGCAACACTGACCGCAGTACGTGTCACGCAGTACGCGGTACGCAGTCCCAAGCCCCACTCAAATACCCTTGCAATTCGCAATTCTCCCAGGCATTTCGCGATTTGTTCCGCATTCCGTTACCAACCTTTCTCACAGCCGTCCCTAGGAAAGTAGGTCGCTAGCCCAGCTCGGAAACATTCTGCGCATCGAGTTGTATTACTACTCGAACGACGCTGGCCAGCGTGTTCGCCCACTTTCTACGACGGACGATCACATGCCCAAATTCGAGTTTGCACTGAGTTCCGCGGAGGCTATCCGCGAAGCTGGTATCGTCGTGACCTCGGACTTTGCCGAGGCACTATCTACTATTGAAGAGAACGCAACGATCGACGAAGGGGATTTCCTTCGCATTGGTGTTCGCGGTTTTCCCCCTGCACAGCTGCAGTGCGTAGGCTTGCGTGAACGTGGCAATGGCTGGGCTCCGATGTGGAAGCCACATGGTCGTGCGGCGTAACTGATCGGTGCCCGGTGTTCGGTGCACGGTTGGTAAAGCGCGGTGATCGGTGGTCGGTTGACACAGCACGGTGCTCGGTGCACGGGTAAGCAAAACGCGCGGGGTAACGTGGAAGAACTGTAGGGCTTTCGACACCTGCCCATGTCGTGAAATCGACGGTTCCAGAACGGGCTATCAGATAAAGTAGTTGAGTCAGCGATGTGCGACTGCGGCGCCCAAGGGGCGTCGTTTTTTTTGGGGGTACTAGTGCATCGGATCCTCTAGCCTCTCGGCGCGGGCAGCGTAACTTCGGCCTGCCAACGTTGCTTACTCCACCAAAATTTTACTGGAAGTTCACGTGCCTCCTCAATCCGTGACCTTGCACCGGTGGGACGACATGCCGAAAGAACGCGTGTCCCCCTTCCTTGAACGCCGTTTGATCACCGGCGAACGCATGATGCTGGCGCACATATACCTGGCCAAGGGTTGTGTTGTCCCCAGGCATTCGCACGATAACGAGCAGCTCACCTATATCCTCGAGGGTTCCCTGCACTTCTGGATCGGGGAGGACGGAAGCCAGGAGCTGGACCTCCGGGCAGGCGAAGTCCTGCATATCCCATCCAACGTGCCCCACCAGGCCGAGGCGCTGGAAGACACACTCGACGTCGATATCTTCTGCCCTCCCAGGCAGGATTGGCTCGACAAAACCGACAGCTATCTGCGCGATCAGAAGCAGAAGTAGTAGTGCGAGCATCGCCGTTCTTTGCTGATCACTGATCACTGCGACTGAGACTGCAACTCGCCACTGCAACTGAGACTGGCACTGACACTGGCACTAACACCGATGTTCGCAAGACCAACCAACTCCGTCGCAATCCGGCACCCGTCCTTCTCCGATCCCACCGCCACCATGCGCGACCAACTACTCCTCCGCTGCTATGTCTCGCTCCTGGCCGCGCTGCTGACTCTCGCGCCAGGCGCATCGCCCGCTCAGAACACCGTAAAGGCTCTCGTCGGCGGCACCCTCATCGACGGCTACGGCGGAACCCCTCTCCGAAATAGCGTCATCATCATCGAGGGCGAGCGCATAAAGACTGTCGGTCAGGTTGGCACCGTCAAAATTCCCGATGGCGCCGATGTAATATCGACCGAAGGCATGAGCGTGCTGCCGGGTCTTTGGGATATGCACGTCCATCTTATGATAAATGGCCACAGTGACTACGAGCATTGGGACAAGACATATCCCGCGCAGTTCGAATCGGTGATCATGCCGTCGTCCGCCAAGCAGCTTCTTCTCGCCGGCGTAACCAGCGCACGCGATCTGGGCGCCCCGCTCGCCGCGAGTATAAACGTGCGTGAGGCGATCAAGAGCGGCAAAATCCCCGGTCCGACACTATACGTCTCCGGCCCGTTCATTCAGCATGAGCCATATCCTGGCACCGAGCTCTTCCGCTGGGGAGTAAAGGGCGTTGCGGACGCCCGCGAGAAGGTAAGGCGTTTGGCGCAGGCAGGTGTCGATTGCATCAAGCTCATCGACCAGGATCAGATGACAATGGAGGAGGTGCGGGCCGTTGTGGATGAGGCGCACAAGCACCGGCTCCCCGTTGTCGCGCACTCGCATCGCCCGGAAGAGATTCGGAGGGGATTGGAAGCCGGCGTCGACAACTTCGAGCACACCGGACTCGCCACTTCACCCGAGTATCCCGACGATCTCATTGCGATGATCCGCGCGCGCGCTGCTCGCGGAAATGCCGGTCCGCTGTACTGGACGCCGACCATCGAGGGGCTCTTCAACTACGAGTACCTCCGCGACAATCCCGAGAAGCTGGACGATACCTCATGGCATGTCGGTCTCCCCGAAGCGATCATCGCGGACATCAAAAATTCGATCAAGCACCCGGGTCAGCTCGGCTATTTCCAGTTGACGCCGTCACGCCGGCCTACACTCGCGCGAAAGTTCCAGCAGCTCAAGGACGCCGGCGTCGTACTGCTCATCGGAACGGATGCCGGAATCCCAATGAAATTCCACAGCCAGGCTACGTGGAATGAGCTCGACGTCTGGGTGAACAAGCTCGGCGTCGACCCAATGACCGCGATTCGCGCCGCGACCTACTGGCCGTCAGTGATGATGAAGGTCGACAAGGATGTCGGCACCATAAGCGAGGGGAAGTACGCGGACATCATCGCGGTGCGAGGGGATGTGCTGCGGTACATCGACCTGCTGCAGCGGGTCGACATGGTCGTCAAGCACGGAGTGCGCTACCGCTAGCTGATGCTGGTCGAGGTAATCACGCGGCCAACGATCTTACACGCCGGGCAAGTTGCTCAACCTTTCGCCGAACCGGACTTTACGAACGGTCTGGGAGTACCGGCCAGTGCTCCCCCCGATTCCGGCCGCCAAAGCGACCATTGATCCACAAGCCGGGCAAGCGCAAAGTCCTTTTCGGTGATTCCTCCCGCGCTGTGCGTCGACAACTTCACGGCGACTTTCGACCATGAGACGGCGAGATCGGGGTGGTGATCCGCGGCCTCGGCGAAAAACCCGATCATGTTCACGAGCATGAGGGTCGTCGGCCATCCGTCCGTCTCAAAATTGCGCACCAGCGCGCCTTCTTCAACGCGCCAACCTGAAAGATCCTTCAACTTCTCGGCGATCTGATTGTTGCTGTATGCTGTGTCCTTGGGCATGCGGCGTTTCCTCTTTCGCTTTGGGCAAAATGCGGATTGATTTTTGAAGGCGAATCTCGCCGTGAGGATTTACTCGCCCTTGTGCAGCACCGATAGCGGTAACCGCAAACCCGCGTGGCACGCTCGTGCACAAAAGCCTCCGCTGATCCACCTTTCTGTCTCGAGCTTGACAGATGCACTCACAGTTCGCGAAGATTCGGCATGATCATGAGCTGTGCAACCAACCGGCACCATGTGCATCACCACGGCCCCAGCGGGTCGCGGCGGTGGCGTGTTTGCATGCTCTGATTCCTGGCGCAGAAACACGAAACCCGGCCGCGGCCCGTCTATCTGACGGGCCTTTTGTTTTTCTATGGAGAACTGATGCTTCGTATCGCACTACCAAATAAGGGTCGCCTCGCCGAGGGTGCCCGCGAGTTGCTCGAGCGAGCAGGGCTCGAGTTCGACATTCGCTCGGACCGGGCGCTGCAGGCGTCCCTCGGCAGCGATTTCGACGCGATCTTCGTTCGCGCTGAGGACATTCCCGAGTTCGTTGCGGACGGCGCCGCTGATCTGGGCATTACCGGGCGGGATCTGGTCGTCGAGTGTGCGCGCGACGTCGAAGTGCTGCTCGATCTCGGCTTCGGACGCTGCCGTCTCTGTATGGCGGCCCGCGAAGAGAGCGACCTGCGCGGCATTGAAGGCGTCGCGCACGGCACGCGGGTGGCGACGACCTTCCCGCGAGCGACGCGCGAGTTCTTCGAGCGCGCCGGCCGCACCGTAACCATCGTGCCGATGTCCGGCGCGGCAGAGATCGCCCCGCACCTGGGTGTCGCAGACATCATTGTCGATCTTGTATCCACTGGCTCGACACTGAAGCTGAATGGCCTGCGCGAGGTTACGACTCTGCTCGAGTCCACAGCGTTACTCATCGGTCGCGCCGAGTCGGTGAGAAACATCGCGAATAGCGGGCGCGTGGAGGAGTTGGTGACAGCGCTCGAGTCCGTGCTGTGCGCACAAGGCAAGCGCTACCTCATGGCTAATGTGCTGCGCAGCAAGCTGGACATGGTGAAGCGCATACTGCCTGGTATATCCGGGCCCACCATCGTCGACGTGCTGGACGGCAACGAATTCGTCGCGGCGCACGCAGTGGTGGATCAGCGCGAGGTGTATCGCGTGATTGCTGATCTGAAGGCGATTGGTTCCACGGGAATTCTGGTTACCAGGATCGAAAGGCTGATGGTATGACCACGCGCATGGCTCTGCGCGGCGCGGTCAGCGAGCTCGGTTCGGCCGATCTGTCGCGACTTTTCGATCGGGGTCGCGCTTCCAACACCGAGGTCGAGCGCGCCGTTCGCGACATTATCAGGGACGTCAGTGTGCGTGGTGACGACGCGTTGCGCGAACAGGCGCTTCGCTTCGACGCCGCGGAGCTGGTGTCCGTCGAAGTCCAGCAGCAGGAATGCACTGCTGCTCTGGAAGCGCTCGACCCCGCGGTGCGCGCCGCACTGGAACAGTCCGCATCCGCCATTGAGACCTTCCACCGCGCACAACTACCGCCTGCTCTCGAGATCGAATGCTCGCCAGGCGTCCACCTGGGCCGGCGTGCGGATCCAATTGAAAGCGTGGGAGTGTATGCGCCCGGCGGGCGCGCGGCGTATCCGAGCAGCGTGCTCATGGGAGCGGTGCCGGCGCGTGTTGCGGGCGTACCGGTAGTCATTGTTTGCTCGCCGGCAGGGCCGGACGGAAGACCACCGCAAGCGGTACTCGCGGCCTGTGCCCTTGCTGGAGTGGACCGGGTCTTCTCGATTGGTGGCGCCGGAGCCGTAGCAGCGATGGCCCTGGGCACCGCGACCGTGCCACGCGTCGCGAGAATCGTGGGGCCCGGCAATGCCTACGTTGCCGAGGCCAAAAGGCAGCTGACCGGCGAGGTTGCAATCGACTGCCCCGCAGGTCCGTCCGAAATCATGCTGATCGCCGACGAAAGCGCTGATCCGCGAATCATCGCGGAGGAGATGCTGGCGCAGGCGGAGCACGATCCGGACGCCGCCGCGGTGCTGGTAGCCAGCAGCAACGCTCTGTGCGACGCGGTGCTCGCGCAGCTCGATGCACTGCTGCCGCATCAGCCGCGCCGCGAGATCATCGAACAGTCTCTCCTGAGGCACGGTGGACTGTTGTGCGCTCAAACCCTCGAGGCGGCGGCCGAGTTTGCAAGCCGCTACGCACCGGAACACTTAATGATTCTCACCGAATCGCCGCGCACGATGCTTCCGCAATTACGCAACGCGGGAACAGTCTTTCTTGGCGCGCCAAGCTCCGTGGTCTTCGGCGACTACATGACCGGAGCGAATCATGTGCTGCCCACCGCGGGGCTGGCGCGCGCATACTCGGGACTCTCAGTGCTCGATTTCGTCCGCTGGACCACCTATCAGGAGCTCACTCCCGCCGCCGCGGCCCGGCTGTCGGCACCCACGGCGGCATTGGCGGGGGCGGAAGGTCTGCCAGCGCACGCTTCGGCCGCGCGCGCCCGCGCACGAAACACCACCCTTGCTGCCGGCGAATCGTCGCGGCCCGTCCGCTTCCGGCCCGCCTACAGCAGGATCAGGCTGTACGATCCCGAGCGGAAGCCGATCGCTGTCGACCTGAGCGACAACACGAACCTGTTCGGCGTTAGTCCCGCGGCAGCCCGCGCGCTGAGCGCGCTCCCCGCCGAACGTGTCACGCGCTATCCATCGGTGTTCGCGGATGATCTCAAGCGCGAGCTCGCGCGCCTGCACGGCGTCGACGTGGCCAACGTCACTACGGGCTGTGGCTCTGACGACGTGATCGATTCCACGTTGCGCGCGTTTTGCGAGCCCGGGGAAATCGTGGCGTACGCGGCGCCAACATTCAGCATGTTTCCGCTGTTCGTCGAGATGAACGCCGCCATGCCCCTCGCCGTGCCGCTGAGCCCAGACTTCGAGCTGGATGCCACCGCGATGGTCGCGGCGCGGGCAAGTGTCATGTACCTGTGCTCGCCGAACAATCCCACTGGCAACGTCTTCGGACAGTCCGCCATCGCGCAGGTCGCGGAACACGGCGGCGGAGTGGTGCTTCTGGATGAGGCGTATGCGGATTTCGCGGACAACGACTTGACGAAGTGGGCGACTACGAGCGAAAGGGTTGTGTCGCTTCGAACGCTGTCGAAGTCGTTTGGGCTGGCCGGGCTCCGGATTGGCTATGCAGTGGGACCCGAGCTGCTCATACGTGAGATCGAAAAATCGCGTGGGCCGTACAAGATCAGCGCTCCAGCACAAGCGGCTGCACTCGCCGTGCTGCGCGAGGATCGTGCGTGGGTTGACGACGTTATTGCCCAGGTGCGCGCCAACCGGGAGTGGCTCGCACAGGAACTGGCGAAGTTCGGCGTTCAGGCATACGGCTCGGCAGCCAACTTTATTCTTATGCGCGTTCCGGAAACGTTTTCCTCACCCACGACTGATCGCGCTCGCGCGTTCGCCGCGGCCCTCGCGGGGCATGGCGTTTCAGTCCGCGCATTTCCGGCGCTCCCGCACGCCGGAGACTGCATTCGTGTGAGCATCGGTCCCTTGCCCATGTTGCAAAGCTTTCTCGCGGCGCTGCGCGGAGCGGTGTCTGCCGAACAGGGAGTTGCATGAGATGCTCATGACTCGAATGCGTGACGTAATCGTTGCCGATATCTCGAACGGGAGCTCGAACCAGCGATGAAGGTCGCTCTGCTGGACTACGGAGTGGGAAATCTCCATTCGTTGGTGAAAGCGCTCGAATTGGGCGGAGCCGACGTTTGCATTGAAGCCGACGCGGAGCGCGCGCTACGTGCCGACGCACTGGTGCTTCCGGGCGTGGGCGCCTTTGGAGCTGCTGCGAATCGGGTCGGTCCTGCCGCCGACAGCATTCGCGCTGCGCTCGAGGGCGGATTGCCCTGCTTGGGAATCTGTCTGGGCATGCAGCTCCTCTTCGAGTCGAGCGAGGAGGGTGAGGGGCGGGGAATCGGCATGTTCAACGGAACCGTAGTTCGACTCAGCGGCCGCCGAGTTCCCCACATGGGGTGGAACCAGGTAGAGTCGAGCCGCGATCCTCTTTTCGTCGGTTCGGAGAATCTGATCGCCTACTACGCACACAGTTTTGTGGCGCCCCCGGCAGCCAATGCGGACGCGATCGCGTGGACCGAGTATGAGGGCACGCGCTTCCCGGCGGCAGTGCTACGCAATCGCACGTGGGGGGTGCAATTTCACCCCGAAAAGAGCGACGTCGCTGGTGTCCGTCTGGTACAGAACTTTCTTCGGGAGGCGGGACAATGATTGCCTACGCGGCTATCGATTTGCGCGGTGGGCGGGTGGTTCAACTCGTTGGTGGGCGTCTCGATAAGGAACGAATCAGCCTCCCCGACCCTGTAGCCGTCGCCAGCCAGTGGGTGGAGGCGGGCTTCGCCGCGTTGCATGTGGTCGATCTGGACGCAGCCTTCGGGGTGAGTCATAACCGCGCCGAAATCCGGGAGTTGATCGGCAGCGTGACCATTCCCGTGCAGGTGGGAGGCGGTGTGCGAAGCCACGAAGTTGCCGACGAGCTCATCGAGATGGGCGCCCAGCGGATCGTGGTAGGCACACGCGTAATCAGTGATCCGGAATGGTTGGCCGCATTAGTCGAGAGGTTGCCGGATCAGGTGGTCGTTGCCGCGGACGTGCGAGGGGACGAGGTGGTTACGCATGGATGGACCCAGGGCACCCATATTTCCGCCGAGTCGCTGATGCTCCAGCTGGATGCTCTGACGCTCGCCGCAGTGCTCGTGACGGACGTCTCGCGTGAGGGGAGGATGACCGGCGCGGATGTGGCGAGGTTCAGCGCTCTCGCGGCCGCGACACGGCATGCGCTGATCGCGTCGGGCGGCATCGCGAGCGTTGAGGATCTCCGCGCGCTGGCTCAGTCCGGCGTAGCGGGCGCGGTACTCGGTATGAGTCTGTACACGGGAACGCTCGATGCCCGCGCGGTCGCAACGGAGTTCGCATCATGAGTGCGCTCGTGCGCGAGACGCGTGAAACGCGTGTGAGCGTTTCCATTTCACCGAGCGGTAAGAGCCGGATTGATACAACCAATGCGTTTCTGGACCACATGCTTACCGCGTTCTCCCGGTACTCGGGTTTGAGCATTGTGATCGAAGCCACCGGCGATCTGCGGCATCATCTGATTGAGGATGTCGCGATAACACTGGGTTTGGCGCTCAAAGACTTTATTCCGGTCACGTGCCAGAGGTACGGCGATCGCGTGATTGTGATGGACGACGCGCTGGTGCAGGTCGCCCTCGATGCCGGCGGACGGGCTTTCTACAAAGGTCCACTTCCCAGTCGCCTGTACGATCATTTCATGCGTTCGCTGGCCGACAACGCTGCGATAACGCTGCATGTGCGCGTGATTCGCGGCATCGACCGGCACCATGTAGTCGAAGCTGCCATGAAGGCACTCGGTCTCGCGCTTCGGAGCGCGCTCGAGCCTGGAGGCGCCGTTTTCAGCACGAAGGGCACGGTCAGCATCACCCGGAGCGAAGCATAGATGCTCTGCAAGCGCCTGATCGTATGTCTCGACGTGCGCGATGGCCGCGTAGTGAAAGGTGTCAGCTTCGAGGGACTGCGCGACGTGGGTGACCCCGTCGAGCTCGCCGCCCGGTATCAGCGCGAGGGCGCCGACGAAATCGTCTTCCTCGACATCTCCGCATCCACGGAAGCTCGGCGCACCTTGCTGGATGTGGTGAAACGCACTGCCGAGCAGCTCTTCATTCCGCTGACTGTCGGCGGTGGAATCACCGAGCTTGCAGACATCGACGCGGCGTTGCGGGCCGGAGCGGACAAGGTAAGCCTGAACACCGCGGCAGTGCGGCGTCCGGAGGTAGTTGCACAGGCGGCGGAGCGCTTTGGCACTCAGTGCGTCGTTGCGAGCATCGATGCGCGAGTCGAGCGCACGCTTGCGGAGACTTTCGCAGGCTCGGGCGCAGCTCAACTTCAGCACGAGCAGTCGCGCTCAGATGTATGGTACCGTGTTTTCACGCACGGAGGTCGGAATGCCACGGAGCTGGACGCAGTTGCCTGGGCAATGAAGTGCGTGTCCCTTGGCGCCGGTGAAGTGCTCGTGACCAGCATCGATCAGGACGGACAGCGCAACGGGTATGATCTGGAGCTCACCGGTAGAGTTGCCGAATCCGTCTCGGTTCCGGTGATCGCCAGCGGGGGCGCGGGATCGGCTGAGCATGTGATCGACGCGTTCAGGCTGGCCGGTGCGGATGCGGCTTTGGTAGCGGGGATGTTCCACGATGGCACCTACACGGTGTCGCACGTCAAGCAGCGCATGGCGCGCGCAGATATTCCAGTCCGCCTTGCGGGAGTTTTCTCATGACGCGCGAATCGCCTGGCGCGCTGCTCGAGATCGCCGTCGATGTCGCGTGGCGCGCTGGCCGCGTGACACTCGCTCACTTCCAGACCGGCGTGACCGCCGAGCTCAAAGCCGACCAGAGCTTCGTCACCATCGCCGATCGTGAGAGCGAGCGGCTTGCGCGCGAGCTCATCGAAGCGCGCTTTCCACACGACGGCATCCTCGGTGAGGAATTCGGTGAGACACGCAGTGGCGCGCGTCGCCGGTGGGTTCTGGATCCCATCGACGGAACCAATTCGTTCGTGCGAGGTGTGCCTCTATATGGCGTGCTGGTGGGCGTGGAGGAGGAAGGCGCCGCAATTGTCGGTGTGCTGCACTTTCCCGCGCTTGGCGAGACCGTTTGCGCGGCGCTGGGCGAGGGTTGTTGGTGGAACGGCCGCCGCGCACGCGTATCCGAATGTACCCGAATCGGGGATGCGGTTGCCCTTACCTCGGATGAAGAGAGTATCCAGCGGCACGCCCGGGCGGAGGGATGGAATCGATTGCGCAACCGCACACGTTTCACGCGTACGTGGGGCGACTGCTATGGTTACGCGCTCGTGGCTACTGGACGCGCCGAAGTCATGGTGGACGCGATCGTTTCCGCTTGGGACACCACCGCCGTGCGTCCTGTCATACAGGAAGCCGGGGGTGTGTTTACCGACTGGGACGGCATCGCCAGTCATACCAGCGGGCACGCCATCGCTACCAACGCGGCGCTCGCACAGGAGGTTCGCTCGCTCCTCGGAGGCGACGCATGATACTGACAACCGCCGACCAGCTCGACTCTCTCGACTTCGCGAAAGCAGGTGGCATCTTGCCGGTGGTCACACAGCACGCGCGCACTGGTGAAGTGCTGATGCTCGCGTTTGCCACACGCGAGGCTCTCGAGCACACCCTGAGCTTCGGTGAGATGTGGTATTGGTCTCGCAGTCGCGGCGAGCTCTGGAAGAAGGGAGCCACCAGCGGCCACACGCAGAAGCTCGTGTCACTTCACGCTGATTGTGACTCGGATTCGGTATTGGCCCGCGTACTGCCAAGCGGACCCTCATGTCACACCAATGCATACAGCTGCTTCGATGCGCCACCAGTGCTCGCGGCACTGGCGCAGCTGATCGCGGAACGGGCTATCGAACAGCCAGTTAACAGCTACACGGCCCGACTTCTGGGCGATCGCAATCTGCGCTTGAAAAAGCTCGGAGAGGAAGCCACAGAGCTGGCGCTGGCGTGCGCGGACAACGATGCCGGCCGCGTTGCCCAAGAGGCCGCCGACCTGGTCTACCACACGCTGGTGGCATGCTCGGCAGTGGGTGTTGACGCCGACGGAATTTTAGCTGCGCTGGAAGCACGACTGCCCTAGGTCTCGCGGGAATTCTTCACTTCAAGGATGAACTTCATGCACAGCGACTCCGGACATACGACGTCAATATGGATGAGCGCGCCAACTCCTCGTTTCGCATCTCTCAATGAGGACATTGCCACGGACGTTTGTGTTGTGGGAGCGGGAATAGCGGGGCTCACGACAGCTTACCTGCTGGCGCGCGCCGGACAGTCTGTTGTGGTGCTGGACGACGGACAAGTCGGTGGAGGAGAAACAGGACGTACTACGGCGCACCTCAGCTTCGTGATCGACGACCGCTTTAACTGGATAGAGCGACTGCACGGTGAAGAGGGGCTGCGTCTCGCCGTGGAAAGCCACCGCTCGGCCATCAGTCGTATCGAAAGAATCGTTCTGGAAGAAAAAATCGCTTGTGACTTTCAGAGATTGGATGGTTTCCTCTTCCTCGGCGAAGACGACAAGGAAGATCTTCTCGACAAGGAACTTGTGGCGGCTGAGCTCGGGGGAATCTCGGACGCGCTGCGCATGGAGAAAGCTCCGCTCCCTTTCGACACTGGCCCCTGCCTGCGCTTTCCCGGCCAGGCGCAGTTCCACCCATTGAAATACATCAATGCGCTCACGCGGTGCATCGTACGCGATGGCGGGAAGATCTACACCGGCACTCACGTATCCGAGATCAAAGGGAAACCCAGACGCCCAATGATTACTACCAGTGATAAGCACACGGTAAGAGCCAACGCCGTAGCGGTAGCTACGAACTCACCGATCAGCGACTACGTCATCACTCATCTCAAGCAATCCGCCTACCGTACTTTCGTAATTGGTGTGCGCGTCCCGACCAAGTCGGTGCCTGCAGGGCTGTATTGGAACACGGCGCAGCCGTACAAATACATTCGTATCCAGCCTATGGACGACCATGACGTATTGCTCGTCGGCGGGGAAGATCACAAGACGGGGCAGGCAGACGATGCTGATGCGAGATTTGCACGTCTGGAATCCTGGACGCGCGCACGCTTTCCCATGTCTCGTGACGTTGCTTTTCGCTGGTCGGGCCAGGTTTTGGAGCCCGCCGACGGGCTTGCATTCATCGGCCGGAATCCGGATGGCGCACAAAACATCTATCTTGCCACCGGTGATTCCGGCCAGGGAATGACGCATGGAACGTTTGCCGGCATGCTGCTCTCGGACCTCATTCTCGGCATCCAGAATCCGTTCGAGACGTTGTATGACCCAAAGCGCGTGTCGCCGCGCGCCGCCATCGAGCTCGCCAAGGAGAACCTCAACGTAGCCGCGCAATTCCGCGATTATCTCACGCCTGGCGAAATATCGTCATCTGACGAGCTCGCTCCGGGGTCCGGAGCGCTTATGCGACGCGGGCTGAAGAAGATTGCGGTGTACAGGGATGAGAAGGGCAAGGTGCATGAACGCTCGGCGGTGTGCACGCATTTGGGATGCATCGTCGACTGGAATACCGCCGAGCGAACCTGGGATTGTCCCTGTCATGGCTCGCGCTTCGACCCTTTCGGCAAGGTTATCAACGGGCCGGCGATAGCGCCGCTGCCGCCCGCCGTTGCCTAATGAACGTGCACTGAGTCTGTAATCATGGTTAGCGCCACACTGTGCGTTTTATCCACCTGCGCGAACACTCGCTATTCACGGTTTCGACGCAGTCGGCCACTGCTTTGTCTATATTCCTCGTATGTCTCTGCGCGACCCCTTAAAGGAACTCCCCAGCGTTAAGAGCGAAGGCGGACGCCGGCAGCAGCCGGCTGAATCTGTCGCTCTCATCCAGAAGCCAGCGCCAATAGCAGGATCCATACTCTGGGAGCCGGCTCTGCTGCCTGCACCGGAGATAATCGACGATGCCGTTTTCATAACGCAGGGAGCCTTGCGTGAAGTGAGCCGTCACATATGGACGGCACCTGATCAGGAAGTGCTCGGTTTTCTGCTTGGCGAGCGACTGGAATCGCCTGAGACTGGCTTACCCTATGTCGTGATCAGCGCGACGACCCGAAGTAGCTACATCATCGCGGAAGATGGCGGCGACCCTATTCCCGAAGACGCATGGCAAGCGAGCAGCATGGAGTCCCGGCGCCGCAAGCTTGTGCTCCTCGGCTGGTACCACAGCGCGCCTTTCCTTGACGAAGTTCCCGCACCACGAGACTTGGCGTCGCACCGGCAGCATTTCACAGAGCCCTGGCAGATGGGGCTCGTCGTTGCGCCAAGTGGCGAGTTACCCGCTGGTGGATTCTTTCGGCCCGCCAGCGATCTCGGTGGTGCGTGGATACCGTTCTATGAGGTAGTGGATGAAGGCGCCATCTACGCGGACGGAAGAAAACGCACCGTAACCCCATGGAAGAATTACGTCACCAACGACGCCACCGAAACCACCACGAAAGTGGCGGTGGCCAGGCCGAACGTTGGTGTCGGGCCCATCCCGGTGCTCAAGCCAAGGGGGCATCTCGAGGAGCAGACGTCTTTTGTTCGCAAGCGCGCTCGCCCGGGATTGCGCATGAGCGCCTACCGCCGGCGCGAGCGCAGAAAGCGCATAGCGTTAACGACGCTGGCGGGGGTCATCTTCCTGTCGGTGCTGGCCTACGTAGTCGCTGCTGTGGTCGGATAGGCACCTAATCAGCTTTAGGATCGTCCGTCGCAGTCCAGCCTTTGAATCTTTCCCTGAGCGCGCTCTTCTGGACCTTTCCGGCTGAAGTGCGTGGTATCTCCGCAACCATCTCTATGGTATGGGGCAGCCACCAGCGCGGAAAACTCTGGGCGAGATGCGTGGTGAGATCCTCGGGACGGGCGCTCTGACCACTCTTCAGCACAACAACCGCGACGGGACACTCCTGCCACTTCGGGTGCGGCGCCGCCACCACCGCCGCTTCCGCTACCGCAGGATGCCCCATGAGCGCATTCTCGAGGGCTACGGAGCTTATCCATTCGCCTCCTGATTTTATCAGGTCCTTCGCGCGATCGCGGATCTCCACGAATCCCTTAGCATCGATGGACACGATGTCACCCGTCTTGAACCACCCGTCCTCCGTGAATCGGTCACCGGAGTCGGACGCATCGTAATACCCGTTAGCTACCCACGGACCACGCACTTCCAGCTCACCCATGCTGTTCCCATTCCATTCCACGAGACCATCCTCCCCCCGCGCGCGTATCTCCACGAAAGGCGCCGGCAGCCCCTGCTTGGCGCGCAACGCGTACTGCGTATCCTTCGACTCCTTGGCCATGTCGCTCGAAAGATTGGCTACCGTGCCGAGCGGAGCCATCTCGGTCATCCCCCAAGCATGCACAATCGAAAGACCGTGGCGCTCCTGAAAGCCTCGAATCATCGATTCGGGAACGGCAGCGCCGCCGACTATGAGCTTCCGCATTGCGGAAAGGTCATACTTGCGGGGTTCAGCATCCAGCGCCTGCAAGAGACCGAGCCAGATTGTGGGTACACCCGCTGAAATCGTCACACGCTCGCTCTCGAAGAGCTCGAGCAGACTCTTCGGGTCCAGATGCGGTCCTGGGCAAACCTGTTTTGCTCCCACCATCGCGCAGGTGAATGGCAGCCCCCACGCATTCGCGTGGAACATCGGCACTACCGCGAGTACGGTGTCCGCTTCCCGTATGTCCAATGTCATTGTGAGCGCCGAGGCTAGCGTGTGGAGCGCTATGGCACGGTGTGAGTAGAGAACGCCCTTGGGCCTGCCCGTGGTGCCCGAGGTATAGCACATCACCGCAGCCGCACGTTCATCGATCTCGGGCGACTCGTCGTCGGAATTCTGTACGCTGGACAGGAGCACCTCGTAGTCCAGCATTCCGTCCGGCACGTCACTACCATCGCCAGCTACGATAACATGCTTGAATGGCGCGCGTTCCCGAAACTTCTCCAGGAGACCCAGCAGTACCTTGTCGACGATGACGACTGTGTCACCCGCGTGATTGGCGACATAGGCGAGATCGTCGGGATGAAGGCGCAGATTGAGGGTGTGTACCACGGCGCCGGATGAAGGTATGCCATAATACGCCTCGAGATGGCGGTAATGGTTCCAACAGAGGGTCGCAACACGATCGCCGCGGCCAACTCCGAGCGATTTGAGCGCGACGCCCAACTTTCTCGCGCGCCGGATACAGTCACCGTAGGTGTAGCGCTGGATAGACCGGTCTGGCTGTCTGCTCACAATTTCGCGATCGCCAAATAGCTGCTCCGCCCGCCGCAGGATTGCGGGTATGGTGAGCTGATAGTCCATGATCAGGCCTTGCATCGCGGTGCTCCTGGAAGGGGGCGGGATTGCGAATTGCGGATTGCGGATTGCGGATTGCGGATTGCGGATTGCGGATTGCGGATTGCGGATTGCGGATTGCGGATTGCGGATTGCGGATT
>JACMME010000045.1 GCA_014379205.1 Gemmatimonadaceae bacterium | reverse complement strand
GCTTACCTCCACGCGCGCGCTGCGCGCCGCGCCGAAGAAGAGCCGAGAGGTAAGCGATGTGGGAAGCTCGTATCCGACCGCAAGCTCGCGCAGCTTTACGAATGACGCGTCGTAGATGTACTGCGCATTGCCGACTACGTCGTTCTCGCGCGCCCTGCCGGCACCGCCATCTTCGCGGTCTGGTGCGGTTCCAAATGCGTCGTACACGTTATGCGTAACGTTGACGAGATCCCCGCCGTGCTGCCAGTCGAAAAGCGCCGACAGGCGAAATCCCTTCCAGGTGAAGTCGTTCCCGATTCCGAGAGTAAAGTCGGGCGCTGAATCTCCACGGCGCTCGAGGCAGGCGCCGTCGCACCCGGATCCGATGATCTGAGTGACCCGTTCGCCGACCTCCAGACGTCCGATTCCGTAGCCGGGCCCGAACGCTACTCGTTGTCCTGTCGCGTCACGCTCGGCGTTGAAAGCGGTCACACCGGAGGGCAGCCCGGTGACGACGCCTACGTTGCGCGCGAACGTCATTCGTCCGAGCCAGGAAAAGCTGGGTGTCTGATACGGCGTCGCCGTCAGGAAAATCTCGACGCCGCGGTTGTGAATCGATCCGCCGTTCTCGATGTCTACCTGGAAGCCCTGCGATGGCGCCGTGACAATGTGGAAAATGACGTCATCGATGGTTTTCTGGTACAGCGTGAACGACAGCGATGCGCGCCCTGAGAGCAGGGTGGCGTCGAAGCCTCCCTCTACCTCGGTTTGCCGTTCCGGTTTTATGTCCGGATTTCCGCTGATAAGACCGGATTGAAGCGCATTCTGTCCGTCGTACGTGCTGCCCAGCGCCGGTGTGTACTTCTGGATGTACAGCGGCTGGTTGCCGGACTGCCCCACCGCAATGCGAGTCTTGAACTCGTCTACGGACGAGAACGGATTCTCCCAGCGGTATGACAGCGAGCCCTTCGGAAACGCGTAGAATTTGTCTATGTCGCCATTGACGGTGCTCCGCTCCAGGCGCACACCCGCAGTAGCCAGGAGCCGCTCCTGAAAGGCCAACACCTCTTCCTGCGCGAAGAGCGCGAGCCCGCGAATCTCCTGTCGGTCGGCGAATACCTCGGTCGCAGCCCCGCGATTCACATTCTCCTGACCCAGCAGCACGTCGCGCGTGACGACGTTGGCGGATCGCAACATGTTGATCTCGCGCTGAACGCCGGCCGATGTCGTCGCGGAAAAGGTCCCCGACGCCGGGTAGTAATTGTGCACCGCGCTGAAATTCGCGTTGGCATTGAGGACGTTGCCGCTCAGCGAAGTGACGGTACCAGGAAGGCCATCGTTCCCCTCGAACAGCAGGAACCGCGGCGAGACGACGTTCACCTGCTGGTTGTATCTATCCACGCCGCCGTCGAGCTTGAGCTGCAGTGAATGCCGCTGGCTCGTGTACAGGCCATAGCTCGCCGAGGCCGACGAGATGAGCCGGTACACCTCCTCCGGCGTCTGGATGAAATCGGCGTTCTGAAGGGGATTACTTCCCAGTACCGGTGTTGCTGGATACACGGAGCCTTCGGGCCGCACGTCGAACCAGCTCGGCGTGCCGGCAAAAATGAAGTACGGCGTGATACCGGAATTGTCGTTGTTGCTGATGCCGCGCCGGGTGAGCGTGCGGATGAGGTTGTTATTGAACTGAAGCGACAACTTGTCGTTGACGGTGTGATTCACATTGAGGCGCACGCTCTGCTTTCTGTAGCCGGTGTTCCGCTGGATCCCGCCGTCGTACAGGTTCAGCAACGAAGCAAAGTAGTTCGTGGCCTCACTGCCTCCACGCACGCTGATGTTCGTCTCGAACGACACGGGTCGCTCACCAAAGAGCTCCTCCTCGTGATCGCAGAAGCCGCCGCAACTGTTGAAATTGGCATCCACCTCGGCCTGCGTCAGTCCGACGTTGGCGCCGTACGCGCGCGCCTCATCCAGCGTGAAGCGACGATGGCCGAACTTCCCGGAAAGGTCTCGGGTACCGAATCGCTGAATCACGCTTATCCCCGTTCCACCAGTGGAGCGGCTGCGTCCTGTCTTCGTCGTGATGATGATGACGCCGTTGGACGCCTTGGAACCGTAGATAGCCGACGCCGATGCGCCCTTGAGCACGTCGATCCGTTCGATGTCGTTCGGATTGATATCGGCGATTCGGTTGACCCCGTTGTCCTGGTTCGTCGAATTGGAAGTATTCCTGTTCGCCGCCGAGATCGCATTTATCCCGGGCTGGATCGCATCGTTGCTGACGATGACTCCGTCGATGACGTACAGCGGGTCGGACGAACCGAATACGGATGTCACGCCACGCAGCCTGACCTGGTTTCCGCCGCCTGGTGCGCCTGAGTTCGCTATCACCTGCGCGCCGGCGATCCTTCCGGACAGCGCATTTTCCAGCGACGGCGCTTGAACGTTGGCGATCTGGTCTGACGTCACCTGCGCGACATCGTTTGCCGCGTTGCGCCGCGCGATGGTAGTGGCCGCGCCAGTGATTATTTGCGCCTCGAGCTGGAGGGCGTCCCGCTGAAGGGGCACGTTGACTTCGCTCTGCGCCGCTTCCACAGGAATAATCCTGCGCTTGTATCCGATGCGGCGAACCAGGAGCGACTGCGCCCCCTCGGGCAGAACGACCGAGAAGCCGCCGTTGTCGTTAGTGAGAGCCCCAAAAGGTGTGTTGACTACGGAAATCGCGACGCCGGGCACGGGCTCACCGGTTTCCTCGGCGGTAACCCGGCCCGTTATGCGTCGCTGGCTCTGCGCGCTTTCGGGAGCGAGGGTGATACCCACAATGAGTGCGGTGAACAGAGCCGGAACAGAAAGACGGTAAAGTCCCATGGCGCCTCCGAAGGTTGGAGAGATCAGCAGCAGACCGGCTGTACAGCGGTCGACAGGCAATCACGCAACAACGGGCGAGAACAGATGCATTTTCAGCAACTGCGGCGAGGCAACTGTTCACGATTATTGTGAGGCGCGCTGGTGCGCGCAATACCCAACTTACGGAGTTAGTCCGCCTTGACCCGGTGTTTGCGAATCCATGACAGAGCAGAAGGGTGTGCGAAGGCGTCGATCCGTGACGTTACCGCTCGTTCAATATCACCTCCCTCTCCGCTACCCCTCCCCTCGTGCTCAACGCCCTGATCGTCGCCGTCCGGCTCACCGCTTTGCCCTCAATTCGTAACCGCAAAACAACCGCCTTCGACTCTCCACCCTCCAACCAGAACTCCGGAGGCCGCCCCACGACCTTCGCTACGCTGCTATCGGCGAACTTCGCCGTCACCTGATCCGGCCGCACGATCTTTACCCGCTTCGCCTGCTCAAGCGCGGTCGGCATCCGCCCCGCATTCCTCACCGTCACCTGAATCTCGTGCGTGGCAGAGTCTGTCAATGCCGAGAGCTTTGTCACAACCGCCTCTGTGATCTCTATGCGCGGAAGTGACTGCGCCATGTACACGTTGAATAGCGCCTGATTTCGCGCCCACTTCTCGACCACCTCCGGCGGACCGTTTTGTGAGTAGAACTTGGGGTTGAGTCCGCCTATCTCCACGTCGCCGAGCTGCGGATGCCGGTATTTCGTCCACGGCTTGAGGCATTTGCCTGCAAAGTTCTCATCGCAGTATCTCAGAACTTCCCAGCCCTCGATGTCACCATCCCCATCGTAGTCACGCTCGCGCCCGCCGTTCCACAGTTCGTCGCCGTACCAGATCGCGCCATACGAGAAATATCCGAAGTCGGGTGAGTGGCCGAACAGAGCTTCGGGCCGCGTCGAATCGCCAGTGACAGGATTCACCTTCGACCGCGTGTTGTAAGTTCGAAAGACGTCACCGGCCCACGGATACTTTGTGATCGACGTCCCCACTGAATCGAAATGCTCGTACAGCGCCAAGTCGGACGCGTACATGCACTCGACTTCCTCGCAAGTCGACGGCGGGCGCAGATGCATCGGCACCGCGGTGTCCATGGTATTCACCACGCCGATGTTCGGATGCGTGAGTACCCACATCACTACGGCGCGTGTCTCCGGCTCCGACAGTGGATACGCACCCGCGCCGAATTGCGTGTAACCCCGTCCAGTTGAATCGCCACCGGGCTCCGGACGCCAGTTCTGCGTGTAATTGCGGTGCAGGTCCAGCCCGCCAACCCCGTCCTCGTTGTACTTGCCATCGAGATCGTTGTCGGTTCCCTCAGAGTACACCTGCCAGTCCCCCGTCTTGTCACGAACGCGCTTCATGGCGCGCCCGCTCCTGTCCTGTGGATCCAGAATCCAGTCGCCCTTTCCCTTTCCCACACGTGCTCGCATGTCGCGGATGTAACCGTCGCCATCGAGATCCTCGCCAGGATCTTCGTCGAGGAGCCCGTCACGGTCGGTATCGTGCGGCCGCACGCTGCTCCGGTTTGTCTGCGCTGTGAGACGATACAGATCCGATCCATCTGGATTGTTCATGGGTCGCACATACACAGCCTTTTCGTCCAGCAGCTTCTTGATGTCCGGATCCTTGCCGTAATTCTCCAGAAGATGCCACGCCAGATAGAACGCCGACTCCGTTGCCGTGATCTCGCCCGAATGCCGGCCTCCCTCGAAAAACGCCGCGGGTTTGTCTGTGTGCTTCCCGGTCTTCTTGTTCGTGAGCGTGAGCTGCCAGAGGTTGCGGCCGCTGTAGCTCTGTCCGACTGAATACAGCTCGACCAGATCGGGATAGTCCTCAGCCCACTTCCGCATCCACATCTCGATCTCGGCGGACGTGTGGTAGTGCTTCCAGTCCAGCTGACCAGCCACGAGCGGCCGGACTTCTGGATAATTCGTCAAAGGGAAGATGCTGGGACCGGCGCGCTCGCCCGAGACAACGAAAATCCTGGCGCTCGAGTCAGGACGGGAACTGCGAACTGCGAGCTGCGAAGAGGGCGGATTTGGCGATTGCGGACTGATGCTGGAGGACGTCGGAGTGTCAGGTGCCGGCGTCAGACTGCGGATTGCCGATCGCGGATTGCTGCTTGAATCCTCGCCCACGATTCCCGCTTCCCGATTCCCGCTTCCCGCCTCGCGATTCACGATTCCCAATCCCACCACCGCCTCGCTCACCATACCCATGAACTCGTTGATCTTCTGCGTGTCCATCCACCTCACCACTGCGACAAGATCGTGCTCTGGCTCGATCCATATGACATTGCCGCCGGCGCCAAGCGCAAAGAAAGCACGCTCCGATGCGGCGGGATACTGCGCACGATTCGTGTTGAGCCACCACATGTAGCCATACACGGGCTTCATGTCGGTGGGCGTCGTCGCCATCTCGACCCAGCGCTCGGAGAGGAGCTGCTTGGACCCCCACTTGCCCCGCCGCAGCATCAGTAGTCCAAAGCGCGCGTGGTCGCGCGTGCTCGCCCATACACCACCACCCCAATGGCCGCCCCCGCTAACGGAGGGCATGCGTTTTCCGTCGATCGTGATATATGCGTTCCGGTAGCCGTGCCACTCCCACGTGGGTGACGCACCGATCGGATCCATGATCTCGCGCTTGAGCACAGCCGGGAGCGGTTCCTTGAACACACGCAGCAGCGCAAGCGCGGTACGATTGACGCGAACGTCGTTGTACTCCCAGAAGGTGCCCGGTGTTTGCAGCGTGCGGTCCCGACCCGCTCGGCGATCAGCCACGTCGGGTTTGTCCCACAAAGTACCCTCCCACTCGCTCGTCTGATTCAGGAGCTGGTGCCAGGTTATCGCACGATTGTGCCCGCTGCCGAAACCACCGTCGTTCACATACCTCGCCACACTATCGTTGACATCGCGAATTAGGCCCCGGTCGAGCGCAATACCGGCGGTGGTCGCGAGGTAGCTCTTGGCGACGCTGAACGTCATGTCGACGCGCCTGGTATCCCCCCATTCGGCGACGACATATCCGTTGCGAAGAATTATTCCGTTTGGGCCTCCTCTGTCTTTCACCGGTCCCAGCACTTCGGGAAACGGTTCGGCAGCAACATTCCTGGCGACCTGCGCCTGCATGTCGCGCAGCCACGGAATTTCACTGGCCATTGCGAAGCCTATGGCAGCGGCCAGACGCGCCGAGTCCAACCCAGCATCTGCAGGACGTCGCCGTCTCCACGAATCGCCTGCGGGCGGGTAGTACGTCCGCTCATTGAGTGTGGCAGTGTCCTGGGCGGCGGACCGTGGCGCAACGGCTGCGCCTCCGACGGCGACTGAAACGAGCGCTAAGCAGATACCACTCAACGCGTGGCGTGCACGTGCGGACATTGCCGATCTCTCCTTTGCTGAACGGGACGCGAGACCGCACTACTTCGCGGTGCCGATAGCGGAAAGAAATGCCTGCATCCGCTGTCCGCGCGCAAGGAGGGTGAGTCGGTGAGACCAGGCACCAGGCATCAGGAACCAGGCACCAGACACCAGGCACCAGACACCTCGCACCGGACTCCGACCAGGTGGCACGGATCACCGAACTCGTGGCGGCTGAACTCTACTCTCACCAAAACAAAACCGCCGCCGTTCAAGCCACGGCGGCGGTCGTTTGCATCTGTGCAGCATCACACTGCAGCTATCCGTTTTTGCGCCCGCCTTCCTTGCCGCGACGCTTCGACTTTTGCTCATGCTTCTTCTGCAACTCAGCAACGTTCCTGTCGAAGACTGTCTGCTGCTCGGCGGTCAGAATGCCGCGCATTTCCGCATGCGCCTTCTGCATTAGCTCGCCTGAATACCGCCTGCCCTGTCGCGAACCCTTACGAGCCTTGCGCGCTCCTGTGGTGTCGCCTTGCTGGCTTGACTCGCGCGAGCCTCTCGACGAATCTCGTACAGCACGGGCTTGGACTTCGTACTTTTCTCGAATGGACTTCAACTGCGTCTGCTGCGCCTCTGACAGATTTATGTCTCGGAACAGCATGCGCTTGGCCTCGCTGCGACGCGCACCCATCGCGCCTCGTTCGGCGCTGGTATTCGAGCCCTGCTGAGCCGCCGTGGTCGCGGATACTCCAATGATCAAGGCGGCACCCAGCACCGCCGTTCGAATGCGAATCATAACTTCCTCCAGTAAATGGACTCGGGCGCAGTATCGCGCTCAAACAGTAGACTCACCTGTTTACCAAATGTTAAGAGGCTTTCCGGACGAGCAAACACCGGAACGGCGCTAAGACCCCGCGCTTCAAGGCCAGAGCGGGAGAATCCTGTATCTTCTTGCTAATTATTGGGTTCCAGCGGGTGATGCGGCTGCGCCAGCCCTCATCCTTAGCTGCAGGGCGCGATTATCGATCCGCGTCAGGAGCGTGACGGGGCGTGACGGTTACCTAGTACTCCGCCGGCCCTCGCCTCGTTGCAATCAGTTCGCGAACACGCATTGTGGCCTCCATCTGGATGCGATGTGCACGCATCGCCGCCACCGTGCTGTCGAGCATCAGGATGCCTTGTTTCCGCATCGCGTGCGCCGATCTGAGGCTGTCGAGCCGCGTCTCGAGCCGCAGTATCACTCCATCAAGGTGCGCGAGCTTCCTCTCCAGAAAGCGGTTTTCCCGCTCCAGATATCTTACCATCGAGCGATCGGACAGCCGGTGAAAAACACCACGGTGCTTCTCGGCGTTTATGCTGACAGGCTCGAGACGATGAGAAAGAGTGTCTGTCCCGGCGGGAGACTGCGCCGGAACCTCAGAAGCGGCCACCAAGCCGAGCACCAGCCCAGTAAGTAGTGAGAAGGAGAACATGCAACGGCCAGCATACGATGACCGGAGAGAGCGCTGGCGAATTGGAATTCGCGACTCCTGTTTAATGACTACAGTCAGATGAATGCGAAGACGACGGAGAGACACGCTAAGTTACATTACGTCCTTCGCCGCGCACAACTCGACCTGCGTCACGGTACTGGTACAGTTTGCAAGGGGTCACAGGACCTGCGTCACACGCATCCCCACTCCTGTTCCCTAGCTCCTGGGCGTCTCCATTCCAACCAACATCGCCGTTATCACCAACACCGCGGCCCCTATCGCCAACTCGGCTGTCGCCGACCGCCTCAAGAGCGCAGCTCCCGCCTTTTCTCCGAGTGCTGGACGCACACGCCGCCAGTTGTATGCGCCAATCGCCAGCACCACAGAGGCAATCGCGAGCTTGAGGAGCAACGTCCTGCCGTAGCCGCTCTCCCAGAGCGCCGGGAAAGATCCGACCTGCAGCCACGCCGCAATCAGCCCCGTCAATCCCAGGGCCGCGGCAAACCGCAGTGCGATCGTCGAAAATGCATTTACCAGATCCGCTACATCGCGATCGCCGGTGCCTGGAGCGAGCGCTGCCGGCATCCCAGCGACAAGGACAAGTAGCAAACTGCCGAGCCATCCTCCGGCGCTCCCAACATGAACCGCATCAGCTATGATCGCGACAGGCGCAAGACTCGAGAGCGCGGCCGCGTGCCCGGTGAGTGCGGGGGTGACAGCCAACGCCAGCGCGCCTATCGCTGCGATGGTCCATCCAGCGGCCCGGCCACGACGAGCAACCATGAAGCCGGCAATCGCTACCACTATCGCCGCTATTTGAATCAGCCAGCCTGTTCCCCAAGTGGTTTGTGTAAGCAGCCGTGCGATGACGCCACCCGTGCCATCGCCGTTCAGGTCCGCAAGCGCAAGCGACTGCGCATGCAGTCGGGCGAATGCCGCCACCACGAAGATGAGCGCCGCTCCCAATCCAATGCTCGCAGCCCGAGAGCGCGCTTGCGATGCCACGCCACTCACCGCATCTCCACGTCGCTGCTCGAAAAGTCGCACAACCAGAAGCGCGAAAGCCACCGCACCAAGTACAATCGTGAGTCCGGTAAAGCTCAGCCAGCGAATGGCGACGTACAGTGGAGAGCTGGCATCGAAGAACTTGTCCTGCGACGGCTCCGAGGACGCGGACGTGACTGGCAGGGATGGCCCGGATTCAGCCTCAACCGCTGAGTCACGCGCTGTGAGCGACGGCGCCTCAACCACGGAATCCCGCGTGACACCGAGTCCGCTCGCCCCTTCCACTATGGTGAAGGTGAATGTCCCTCTTACTGGATGCCCGTCGCGTCCAGCGATGCGCCAGTTCACACGATAAACACCGGCCCTGGCGATAGCGCCCTGTATGTCGGCCAACACGACCCGCGCCGAATCGGCGAGAGCTCTCGGAGCGCCGAGGAGTATCGAGATGCTGTCTGGCCCAACAAGTTCAATCTGCGTGAACGCCAGCTCCGGTGCTTCGTTGAAGGTCAGCCGGATCTCGCGCGGCACTGTTTTCAGACGCGCTTTGCTGGCGGGAACAGAGCTCTGCAGCACGCCATGCGCGTCGGCTGCCCGAGCAGACAACAGCGCCATGGCGATTGCAACCAGCACCGCGCGCGCCCAGCCGATACGTGGCATCGGCCTAAGCTAACGTGCTGACCAAAAGCAAGACAGGAACACAGAACACCCTCTCATTCTTCGCAGTTCGCAGTCCGCAGTCCGCAGTTCCAAGTTCTCAATTCGCAGTTCGCAGTTCTACTCAATACTTCACCAGATAGTTCTCCAGCTCCCACGGACTTACCTGCGTGATGTACTCCCGCCATTCCATGCGCTTTGCCTCGATAAAATTCGAAGCTATGTGCTCGCCAAGGGCGTCCGTAATGACCGCATCCTTCTCAATCTCGTCCAGCGCTTCATTGAGATCATGGGGTAGATCGTCGATGCGCAGTCTGCGCTTTTCGCGATGCGACATCTCCCAGATGTTGGTATTTACCGGCTCACGGTGATCAGCTTTCGTCTCGATACCATCGAGGCCCGCCGCGAGCATGACCGCGAGCGCCAGATACGGGTTGGCCGCTGGATCGGGCATCCGCAACTCCACTCGAGTACCCATTCCGCGACGGTCCGGAATGCGAATCAAGGGTGAGCGGTTGCGCATCGACCAGGCCACGTTTACCGGGGCCTCGTAGCCGGGTACCAGTCGCTTGTACGAGTTGACGAGAGGATTGGTTATCGCCGCGAACCCGCGCGCGTGACGCAACAGTCCCCCGATGTAATGCAGTGCAATATCACTCAGTTCCCACTGCGCATCCACGTTCCAGAAGGCATTCTCGTTACCGCGAAAGAGGGACTGATGCGTGTGCATACCGCTGCCATTCTGCCCGAAGATCGGCTTCGGCATGAACGACGCGACCAGTCCGAATTGATGCGCCACGTGCTTAACCACAAATCGGAATGTGGCGATGTTATCGGCCGTTCGTAGCGCATCGGCATAGCGAAAATCTATTTCATGCTGCCCATGCGCTACCTCGTGATGCGCCGCCTCCACCTCGAATCCCATCTGTTCGAGCACGTCCACGATAGCCCTGCGGCAGTCTTCGCCAAGATCGGCTGGCGCGAGGTCGAAATAGCTTCCAACGTCGTGTGTGACAGTTGTCGCCACACCATCGGCGTTGCTCTTGAATAGAAAGAACTCCGCTTCCATGCCGGCATTCATCGTGAAGCCCAAGTTCGCTGCGCGAGCTATCTGGTTCTTGAGGCAGAGCCGCGGATCACCCGGAAATGGCTCGCCGGTTGGCAGGTTGATGTCGCAGATGAGGCGCGCGACACGGTTCTCCACGCTGCTCCAGGGAAAGATCTGGAATGTGGAAAGATCGGGCGCGAGAAGCATGTCGGACTCCTCGATGCGCACGAAGCCTTCAATGGAGGAGCCGTCGAACATTATGTCGCCATCCAGCGCCTTCTCGAACTGCGACGCCGGAATTTCCACGTTTTTGTTGACGCCAAGAATGTCAGTGAACTGGAGCCTTAGAAAGCGCACGTTCCCTCGCTTTGCGAGATCGAGAACGTCGCCCTTGGCGGCACCTGCGAGGCTGAGGGGGGTGGGACGGTCGTGAGGCACGAGAAGTTTATCCGCGGTAATCCGTCGTGTGGCGCAGCTGGCTTCAATGATTGCCTGGCCAACCTAACGCGTGCAACTCGGGATTATCAACTCGGCTGCCTCACCGGCACCTCTACAATCATGCTGGCCATCGGAGAGCTTTAGGTCCCTTTAGTCGTTTATGGCAGCCTCGGCACCTCTGGTGCTTCTGCCCCGATGACGGCATGGCACAGCAAGATCGGACTCTTGCGGGAGCTGATTGGCATCAGCGAATTACTGTACCCTGGACTACGGGTTACCTTGTTCCTCATGGCTTCCGCCGAGTCGCAACCCGTGAGCGCGTGTCCCTCGTGCAACCTGCCTGCAAGCGGACGGTTCTGTGGCAACTGCGGAACTCCTCTGGCGGGCGCGAGTTGTTCGGCGTGCGACGCGAGCCTCACGCCGGGTGCGAAGTTCTGCCACCGTTGCGGTACTCCAGCTGGAGCAACCCGCACTCGCACTCGCGAACCGCGCGGGCTTACGAATGCCTTGCCATGGGCAGTTGCGGGAATCGCGCTAGTTGCGCTAGTCGCGATGCTTGCCGGACAGCGATTCAATGCGCGAAGCGCGACAACACTCGACGCGCCTCTGAACGCGCTACCACAGGCCGGCCTTGACGACCGCGGTGCCAGAGGCGCCCCTGACATCTCCAGCATGTCGCCGCGCGAACGAGCCAGCAGGCTGTTCGATCGCATCATGCGGCTCTCGGAAGAGCGTGAGCGCGACAGCACACTGTTTGCCGCTGCCGGAAAGGGTGACAGCCTTCAGCTTTTTGCACAGATGGGAATTCAGGCGCACATGCTGCTGGAGCCGCGCGATGCCGACGTTCGCTATGACATGGGACGCATCGCTGAGGTCGCAGGAGCACCCCGACTAGCTCGCGTTCAGGCGGACTCCATTCTCAGCGTCAGTCCAACGCACCTGCTCGGCCTGCTGCTCGCCGCCAATTCTTCGCGCGCTCTCGGCGACACGGCCGCCGCTCGATCGTTCGAGCAGCGTTTTCTCACCGCCGCCCCGGCGGAACAGCAGCGCGATCTACCGGAATACCAGAGTCACCGGAACGACATCGCGCTGGCGATCGAAGCTGCCAGGAAGAGATAGCGGGGAGGATTGCGGATTGCGGATTGCGGATGAACTGCGTACTGCG
>JACMME010000044.1 GCA_014379205.1 Gemmatimonadaceae bacterium | reverse complement strand
GCTGGTGCAGGCGAACGTGGGACAACTGTCGGAACTTGTGATCGCCGGCGTCCCAGTGGGAAAGGAAATCACCGACCTGGAGCCGATAGAGAAACCGCAACAGGACGGTTCGATCATCATCATCGTCGGAACGGACGCACCTTTATCGTCTACCCACCTGACACTTGTTGCCAAGCGGGCTGCTCTAGGCTTGGGACGCACCGGCACCACTGGAAATAGCGGCTCGGGCGACATATTCCTCGCGTTCTCAACGATCAAGGCGGATTACGATTCGTCGGCCAGAACGCTCACCACCGGTTTATTATCAAAATCCAGCCTTGATCCGATATTCCGCGCCACAGTCTGGGCCACCGAAGAAGCAATAATCAACGCGCTCATAGCTGCGGGAGACATGGAAGGAATGAACGGGAATAAGGTTTTTGGGATTCCTCACGAACGTCTCCGTAGCGTCATGAAGAAATACAATCGGCTCGTCGAGGCTTCGGCGCCTAACACTCGCTGAAGCTGACAAGCGATCTATTGTGCGCTCGCTTCGCTCGCTCTTATTGTATTCGCTTGCAGCTTAGCTTGAGGCGTTAGGTGCCACCCGAGTGCGGTTGTGTGACTCAACCGCGCCAAGTCGTAGCACGACATGGCGCACGGGTCGGATCACTACAGACCTAGCAAGTCCGGCTGACGGTGCGGCCATTCAGTGGCGCGATAGGCCTGAGGATGTGATGGCGCGCCTTGCGAGCTTCACATCACCTTCGGACCGAGAAGCCCACCACGTTGCCGCCTGGCTCGCGGATGTAGAACTCCGTGGTGCCATAGAACGTGTCGTGTCGCGACTTGACCACGGGGGCCCCTTCGGTCTGCCGCTCGATCGTGTCAAGGTCGCGAAGCGACGGAACGGTGATGAAGAGCGCTGCGCTGCGCCCCGTCAGCTCCGATGCCACCGTTGGATCGTCGGCGATGACGCTGCCGCGACTCTGGTACATGATCTCGACGCCGTCCTTCCTGACGCTGGCGAAGATGAGCTTTCCGTCCGCACCGGGCACCTCGTTCTCCTTCACAAAGCCCAGCCGGTCTGTCCAGAACTCTACGGATGGCGCAACGGCATCGACAATGAGAACCGGCGCGAGTGCGGTGAGCGCGTACGAGGGGACTGGCACGGATGATCTCCTGACAGGCGGTTGAGCAATGAGTATCGCGGGAGCAAGCGACACGGCGATGAAGAACGATGCGGGCGCGCGCATTGGTGTACTTGCCTCGGGGGACCCAGGGATATCTTTTTCTGAGGACACGCTGGCAACGCCTTCGCTCCTTGCGTGACAATCTGGCGAAACACTCGGCACTCGTATTGGAGGAATGCGACATGGGGCCGGCTCAACCATATCAGTGGTATGTCGAAGCGCCGCCGCCGCCCTCTCTGGCGCACGTCGTCGCAAGCCTCTGGGAGATACGCATTCCGACGTCGGCGGACACGCGCATGCGCATTCTGCCCAACGCCTGCGTTGACATCGTCGTCTATGCCAGTGTCACATCGCAAGGCGAAGGGAACGCCGGAGTCGTTGCGCCGCCGCATCGCAGCTTCGTCGTCGGATCGACCTTGCGGAGCTTCATCGTGCGCAGTGTAGGCTGCAGGCATGTCATCGGTGCGTCGCTCCTTCCGGCGGGCGTTCAACCTCTCCTCGGCGTGCCCGCCCGTCTCATCGGTGAACGCATCGCGCTGCTCCAAGACATCATCGGCTCGGCTGCGGGCGAAATGGAAGAGCGTATCTTGTCGACGACCGACGATCGCGCGCTGTCGCGAATGAGCCACGCGCTGGTGCACCTGCTCGCGTCCCGAGTCGTTCAGCCCGTGATCGCGCGCGCCGTCGCATCGATTCGCGCGGCGGGGGGTCGGAAACGAATAGACACACTTGCGCAAGAGACGAACCTGTCCACGCGGCAGCTCGAGCGCGTATTTGTCGATCACGTCGGGCTCGGCCCGAAAACATACTCGCGGTTGGTGCGCTTCGATCGCGCCGCACGCGGGCTTGGCACTCGCGGCACATTGCCTTGGTCGCAATTCGCGCTGGGCTTCGGGTACGTCGACCAGGCACATCTCATTAACGAGTTCAAGGAATTCGCGCGCGTCTCGCCGGCGCAATTCGAGAGGGAGCTCGCAACAGGGAGGGTAGGCCCTCAGTGAGTTCTAGAAGCAACGGTAAAGGTTCGGTCTCTAGTCCGCCGCTCGAACCACAACCCGTGATTGGCGGACTTCTCTTCCTTTGCGGTGAGGTGGAATGCAGCTGCTAGGCGTTGCTGCACCAACCATCCAGAGCTCGCCAGGCCACGAACGTGGCGGCCACCTAACGAGGAGTTGAAGCTGGCAGCGCTCGCTTCGGAAGCAGCTGGATCGCTTCGCTCCCCTGCTGCATTGTTAACGGTGCGCCGCAGCTTAACTCCGGCGCGTTAGGCGCCCACAGGGATCGAGGTGAATCGATGACTCTGAGTGTCACAACTTTGGTTCTGTCGATCGCAGCCGTCTCGTTCGAGCCGACCGGCATGTGCTCGGTACGAGAGCTTAGAAACTCTGCTGGCTATCGGTGGACTGTCGAACGCATTGGCGAGTTTGTCGATCGCGCGGCCGTGATAGTACGCGCTAAAGCAATCGCACCTGATTCACTTCCGCTTGCACGCCAAGATTCAGTGCGGTGGCTGTCAGCCGTGCGATTCGAAGTCCTGCAATCGATCCGCGATTCCGTTCCCCGCGGGCAGCTGGTCTTGTGGGGCAGGCTCGTTGAAGCGGATGACTTCAACCGAATGGCGGTACCATACCAAATGGTTCGACCAGGTGGACAGGGTGGTGATTGTTACGCCAGCGAATACAAGCTTGGTGCAGAGTATTTGTTATTGCTTTCGCTTGACGCACGAGGACTCAACGTTCGTTGGATGCCGCTGGCGCCGCTCAACGAACAAGTTCGCGGTGCAGACGATCCCTGGGTTCAGTGGGTGCGCGGACGGGCGAGTCATCGCCCCGCATCGCCGGGCGCCTAACGCGACCATATGAGATTGAAAGTCACCCTAGGTCGCGGTGAGTGGCCGCGATGCGAGGGAGGGCACAGCTTCACCGGAAATCGCTCGGGAGGCTGCAATGACTTTCGTCGGACTCGATCTGCATAAGCGCTACATCACTGCCTGCGCGCTCGATGCCGCGGGTGGGTAATCAGCGGTGTCGAAACCTTCGTGGCATGACGAAAGGAGAACAAGATGCCAGACGTGGTTCCGTTTTTGACATATGAGGACGGCATTGCCGCCCTAGAATGGCTGGCGGAAGTGTTTGGATTCACCGAGACAGCTCGC
>JACMME010000043.1 GCA_014379205.1 Gemmatimonadaceae bacterium | reverse complement strand
CGCTGAACATTGCCAAAACAAGTCAGGGAACCTTCGTAGCAGGAGTCGTTACTGCCTGGAATGACCATCAAGTCCAGAACGTTCCGGTGGAGTGGAAAGAGTGACGGCTAACCCTTCCTTCAAGCGGACGTGCCTTCGGCACGCCGCTTAAGTCACACGTTAGGCCTCGGATTCGACCATATTGGTACATGCTTCGCTAGAAGATCGTCAGCCCGTCGGCCTGCACCGAGCGGGAAGCCAGCGGCATGAAGTTGATCAGCAGCCGTCACGCCTCTTCGGGCCCGGGCGGTAGCTGGCGGGGAGGGTGCGTCTCGCACAGCGTGGTCCACGCCGCATGTGGGGTGGCACCGCGGAGGCCGCGGTGCTCGCTGTGGTGATAGCGCTGAGCGACCTCCAGGGCCAGCCAGCGCTCGAACTCCAAGAGCGTGAGGCAGGCGAAGTTCTCCGGCTTGCGAGCCTTGCGGCCTTTGGGGCTGTTGCCGGTCGCACCCGGCAGTCCCTTCAGGCGCTGCATCAGGGTTCGGTTCATGCGCTCGATGTGCCCGCCATAGTTGGGGCGGCCCACCGGCCGATACTGCAGCTCGATGCCGTACTGCGCACAGCCAAGGCGCAACGCCCGGCTGCGGAACTCGGCCGCGTTATCCATGTGCAGGGTCTTGGGAATTCCCGACATCGGCCACTCCGCCGACAGACCCAGGTGAGCCAGCCACTCGTCTTTGAGTTGGATCACCCGACTCATCAACAAGGCGACAGTCGCGGCACTGGGACGCTCCATGCCGATGAAGAACGCCGGGACGGTCCGGCTTGCGAGGTCAATAGCCACCGACAGCCAGGGCCGGCCGATGACCTTGCGGTCGCGCTCGTCCACGATGAGCACGTCGGCCTGCGTGTGGTCGATCTGCACGATCTCCGGCGGCCAGGGTGCGCTGAAGCTCCCCGGCGGGATCTCTGAACCGGGCTGTCTGGCCAAATAAGCGAGCTGATCCCGATGCGCGCGCCTGAGCTGATCGCACAGAGCGCTGGTGAGGCGCTGCGGCAGCATCACCACCCGATCCTTGCGCCCCTTGCCCTCGCGCACGATGAGCGTTCGATGGGCAAAGTCCACATCCTTCACCCGCAGCTGCAACCCTTCGGTGATCCGCATGCCCGTACCGTACAGAAGCTGAGTCAAGAGCCGATGCTCGCCGTCCAACGCCTCGAAGATCCCAGCAACCTCGTCTTTGCTCAGCACCACCGGCAAGCGGCGCTGCGTTCGCGGCCGGCCAATCTCCGCCATCCAGGGCAAGTGTATACAGAGGACCTTGCCGTACAGGAAGAGGAGGGCGGACAGCGCCTGCGTGTGCGTCGAAGCGGCGACCTTGCGCTCGAGCGCCAGCCAGGACAAGAACGTCTCCACCTCAGCGCCGCTCATCTCGCGCGGGTGGCGGATCCCGTGAAAGCGAATGAACGCGCGGCACCAGTGCACGTACACCTGCTCGGTGCGCTGGCTGTAGTGCAAGTATCTAAGTCGCTCGCGCAACTGATCGAGGATGTTCGGCGCGCGTAGCGGTGGGAGTGCCGACTGCAAAGACTCGGACGGGAGTCTCGCTGAGGGGCATCCGCCCGCGAGGCGATTGACTGTCCAGACAAGAGCCCCTCCAATGGATGGCAACAGCACCTTGACGGGCCGGTCAAACTGCTCGAGACGGGTCAGTAAGGCCAGATGTAACGGCTGCCGGTCTTGTCGGCTAGTTTATACTGTACAAAAAAACAGCATATTACGCAACATCAAGCCCACAGTCATTCAGCGCGCACTTGCCTTCCAGAGTTAGGGCGGCAGCTGGCGAAGTTAAACGGCAGCTGTCGCCATATATCTAAGTTAGACACCACAGCGCGCTTCCCTCGAATCACTATCGCCCCATACTCACTCAATCTACCTTGATCCCCTAGCCCTGATCGGAGTATCTGAAAATGCATTCACTAATACTTGTTGCTCTTGCTGCTGCTGTTTTCCCGACGCTGATCTACGCTCAACAATCCCCCTCGTTACTTGGTAAGTGGAGCGGCACGATGAGTACCGCAGGAGGTGGTGAGCTGGCTGTTGAGCTCAGTCTGTCGGAGACCGCTGGTACATGGCGCTTTGTGCCGAAAGGCAGCCAAGGTCGGAACAACCCCTGCCTTGGCAAAGACTTCCCGGTAGTGGTCACAACGCAATCGGCCACAGAGCTCAAGTTTGAAGTTCTCGGAGCCAGCGTTATTCAAGGTTGCATCAACGCGGCTGCTGTACTCAACTTGATTGAGGGCAAGAGTCTTGAAGGCTCGTTGGCTGACGGGCGCATTGTGAAACTGGCACGCTAGTCATGCCTCGAACGGGTGGCGACTAACCACTCCATCGAGCGGACGCTCCAAAGGCCGCTTCGCACCCTTTCGTGCGCCGCTCATGTCAAACGTTAGGCGTCACGAACTCACTATGGGAGTCTTCCATGCAACGTGTCACAACATTCCTGCTCCTACTCGTCCTTTCGAAGCTCCTGCTCGCCCAACCTCTCGGTGGAGAGCGAGTCGACTTTCAGTCAGCCAATGTCGATGCCACGAAAGTAGTGCTCCGAGGAATGCTATTCAAGCCCCGTGGCACACCTCGGGGCGGTGTGGTTCTAGTTCACGGTTCAAGCGGCTGGAATGATCCCAGAGAAGGCCACTACGGTCGGGCCTTGAGCGCCGCGGGATATCTGGTTCTTGCGGTGGACTCGTTTGGTGCACGGGGTGTCACCAGCACGGCTGAGGACCAAGCCCGGCTATCCACACTCCAGATGACCATGGACGCGTTTGCCGCGCGCCGCTATCTCCTCGAGTTGGGCATTGACTCGAAGCGCACAGCGATCATGGGTGCCTCGAAGGGCGGCCAAGTCGCGCTATTCGCTGCCGACCGCACCTTTCTCCCCGCAGAAACCGATCGTTTTTCACTTGCGATACCGTTCTATCCCGGCTGCAATAACCGGCCCCTCGAGCCGAAGCCCACCGCGTCAATGTTCATGATTCTCGGCGAGAAGGATGACTACACTGGCGTGAAGCCGTGTCAGGACATCGCGAACAGCTTCGCGAGTGCCGGCGGCTCGGTGCAGGTCAAGATTTATCCAAACTCTACTCATGGCTTCGACGGCGACCCTCAGAACGTTCGCATGTTCCGCTTGCCTACGGTTGAGAATTTCATCGATTGCGTCGCAGACGTGGATTCCGAAGGCCAACTGATCTACGCCGGTAAGAAGTTTGCGAGTGGCGACTTGAGCGTCGTTGCGGAGATGAGGAAATCTTGCGTTAAGAAGGGGGCGACGATGTGGACAAATCCAACTCAGAAGCAGCAGGTGACTGAAGACGTCGTTTCTTTCCTGAATGCCGCTTTCCCTCAGTAGCACCTGAGGCCGCTCGTTGCGGTGCCGCCTTGTATCTTCCCGAAGACCGAAAGGAAAAATAAGTTCTGAAGCTTTCGCGGTCGGTGCGCCAAACCCGATACGCCTATGAGCATGCAGCTCGAGGTTTAGGGAAGCTCTAAAGAATGCGCCATCCAGTGGTTGATCGCGCGGTTGCTGAGTCAAACGAGGCGGAAGGTTCTATGAATTGCGGTAATAGAGCCGCGAAGAACAGGGCAGTCTTGGGATTCAGCAGGGCAACAGTAAAGCCCCCTCGAAAAATGCCGGCGATATCGGGCGCTTAAAAACCCGTTGAACCTGCAACGAAGGGTCCCGGACGAAGGGCTCGCACGCCTAGGTAGATGAGATGGGCAGTAAGCATAGGCAGCACCCGCCAACTTGACTAAAGTGAATGCCGTCGCTGACGCAGCGAACAACGCCGCCAGCCCGAGTGACGCTGCGACAGCGTTGCAAAGGTTGCCAAGGGCCACGCCAGCGACCGACGCAAGGCCAGCCCGTCTCCCTTGCGCAGCCGTGCGAGCGACGATCTAGACCACTCCCGGCCCGGGCGTTACGGCGAGCACGAAACTTGTGGCTAGAAAGGCGACGAACAAGTGCTGGTTCATGGTGCACAACCTGTTTTACACATCATGCCACCTTGCGACCTGCGCCAAGAAATTGCCATAGCCGACATTTCTGGGCGAACAACATTGCGATAGGTAGCAACATTTCTGACGCACAAAGCTGGCGTTTCTCGTCGGAAGGCTCCAACAGTCTCATTGGCAGGTGCGGTGAACCGAGCCTGCTCTACGCTACTCGCTTGGACGGCTCCACGGCGGAAGGACGTGTCGTGCCATCGCTGAGCCGCACGACTGAACACCTTTGACGGAGTGCACCTCCGCCGAGCCATTATCCCGCAGTTGAAGGACAGACCACGAACGCGGGGTACCGCGCGACACGCCAGACCCTTACGCTAAGAAATGGACTCCGCCACGCCACACAACGAGCCGGCCATTGACCTGCTCTCGCTGCCATTGCGCTTGTTCCTCTGGGGCGTCGGTGCGGCAGTGGGTGCAGGCTTGGACGTGTCACTGCTCCTCGCGATTCCGGTGTAGTTCGTTGCGCCTCAGAGCGCAGGGCCGGTCTTGATCTGCCCCATCTCTGGCAATTTTAGGAGCCCAGAGGCCTCATCGATCGTCTCGAACAGCCACGAGTCCACATCGGCCAACGAGATCGGAATGACGCTGCGCTTGTCCTGCATGTGCGGCGGTCGCTTCGGATCGGGCTTGTGCATGCGGTTCATCAGCGGGTGCTGATCGGCGTTCAGCGTGAGCATCGTATAGCTCTCGTG
>JACMME010000042.1 GCA_014379205.1 Gemmatimonadaceae bacterium | reverse complement strand
TTCTGCTGAGCGAGCAGCTCGATGACGTGTGGGCGGCGGTACGCTCCGTAGGCGCGAATGGACATCGCTCGATCACTGTAGCGGTTCCTCCGCCCGCTTTCCCGGGGCGGTAGGCATCCCCATGGGAGGTCACAACACGTTCGAGGAACTCTGGTGAACATCGCGCGCACCAAACTTCGGACTAGCCCGAAGTTCCCCTGACCGAGACACGAGTAACCTGTTGGCGTCGTGGGGGTTCGTTACGGAAGAGTGGTGCGTCGTACTGGATACATTTATGCTCGAAGCTATGCTCGAAGCTATGCTCGAAGCGAGACGCCGAGCAAGTCGAAGGCGCGCTGTTGCACGGGTGTGGGTGTCGTGAGGCGGTCGAACGTCGCGTCGCCCATGCGGACGGTGTTCTTGCTCAGCGTGGCCAAGTCCTTCAGCAGGGTGCGAAAGCTGTGCAGCGGCAAGCCGTCCTTCGTGTGCTGCCGATTGACCTTGTGCTCGGCGGCACGACTCCGGCGCGCCGGCTTGACCACGGAGCCGCGCTCCTGCTGAGCGGCACGGCGATCCTCTTCCATGAAGAGCAACGGAGCGAGCGCCTGGCGCATGTGCCATTCGACATAGTAGGCCAGCAGGCACAGGAAGACGTGGGCGCGCACGCGATCGGCGAGATGATGGTAGATCGGCCGCACCTGAAGATCGAGCCCTTTGAAGCTGCGAAAGGCCCGCTCGACGAACTCCAGATTCTTGTACGCCACGACGGCGGCGGCAACGGGGAGGCGCTCGGCCGGCACACTGGTGCGGATGACGTAGATGCCATCCAGCGCGGCTTCGTCCGCAATCGCGGCCTCATCGCGCTCATACGTGAAGGCGGTGTCCGTGATCTGGAGCCGGAAGTGCTTGGCCATCTTGAAGCGGCCCAGCACGCGCCCAATGCGTAGTCCAATCTTCTCTTTACCGTGGAGTGGGCGCTTCGCTCGGCGTGTCGCGACCGCGATCACCTCCAACGCCTGCGTGGTGGCATGCAGCAACTCCTTGCGCTTGCGCGCCCGCTCCTCGGCCAACAGCGGGTTGCGACAGGCGATCAGGCGCTCGCCTGGAAAGTCCGCCGAGGTAATCTCGGCCAGATCCTGTTCATCGAAGAGGGACAGCTGCAGCTCGCCCGCGCTCACCAACTTGCGGATCTGCGGCGCGCGGAGGCAGGTGATCCAGTCCAGCCCCGCCGGCTTCAGATCCTGGCGAATGCGGGCGGCCGTGAGCATGCCCCGGTCGCCCACCAGGACGATGCGCGCCAAGCCGAAGCGCTCCTGCAGCTTGACGACTTGCGGCGCGATCGTGGATGGATCGGCCGTATTGCCCTCGTACACTTCCACCGCAACCGGGCAGCCCTCCGCATTGGTGAGCACGCCGAAGACGATCTGCGGCCGGTCGGTCTTCCCGTCGCGACTATGCCCGCGCCGCGCCAACGGACACGTCCGTCCCTCGAAGTACGTGGAGGTCACATCCCAGAGCACGAGGCTCGCCTCGCTCAGATGGCGTGTGGCGAGCTTGGTCTCGATGCGCGCCTGCCGCGCGAGCAGCCAGTCCAGCGCCGCGTAGCATTCATCTACATCGACGCCGCCCAGGTCGAGCACGTCGGCCAGCGTGCTGCTGCTGGTCTCCGGCCTGAACCCGCGGGCGGTCGCGAGCTTCGAGCCTGGCTCGAGCACGCGAGCACCAACCAGCGCCAGCGCCACCGACCGCTCGCGACTCGGGCGCGCGGCCAGTACCGAGTCGAGTCCCAGTGTGCGGATCATCCCCAGCACTGCCGCCACCGCCCCGTGCGGCCGACTGCGGACGATCTCAAAGCCGGTGTCATCGAGCGCCGCGAGCGGCACGAGCGTCTCGCCGCGGAGAATGCGTCGGACCGCGTCAATCTGCGCAGGCGAGAGCGCGGACAGATTGGCCAGCGTGCGCTTGCGAATCCTCTTGCCTTCGCGCCAAGCTTCGCGCAGCAACACGGCGGGCGCTGACGAGCGGTTGGGGACGATGTCGATGAACATGGCAACATAATACCATGTGAATACTGGACAGTCAAGGGACGATTACATGGCAACACTGCGGATCGGGCCCCCGCTCCATAAAGCCCGGTCTCTCCACGACATACGCCGATCCACACGCTCACTTTTCAGGGTAACTTCGGGCTAAGTCTTCGCCGCGGTTGACGTGCTGCTGCACCCAACGATTTACGACACGTTCGCGATGGTTGTGGCTGAAGCCATGGCTTACGGCGTGCCGGTGATTGTGTCCCGCGAGGCCGGGATTGCCGAGCTGATAACGCATCGCGACTCGGGATGGCTTCTGTCGACGGATTCGAGCGATACCGCCAACGCGCTGATGACTCTACAGAAAGACACTGCGCTCGCCGAGCAGTTGGGCGGCCGGGGGCGTATGGTCGCCGCGACTCGATCCTGGGACGATGTTGCGCTTGCTACAGTAGGCGCGTACCACGACGCAGCTGCCACGCGGCGGTAACCGTTGATTAGCTGCACCAATGTCCGGCACCTCATTGAAATAGCCATGCCAAGTAGCGTAGCGGCGCGTCTCCCGGATATTATGCAGGCGCAACGTGCGTTACTCGGGCATTGGAGCCGCAGGATATCCCGCAGAGGAAGGGAATGTACGGATCCCGAAAAGCGAGATTAATCGCAGGTCGCTTGCTCCCACATTTCATGAAGGAGCCATTTCGCGCGCGGCTTTTTGGTTACCGAGCTAGTGCACGGCCATTCGACGTCCGCTTCTCCCGCAACCTTGACGGAGTAGACCTGGCGGACATTGATGGCGCGTTCAGGCTCTGTGTCTCGCCCAAAGCGCTTTCCGATATCCGATTCCACTTCCAGGAAAACGGGGAGGCAGTGGAAGAGATGCGAGCGTTGATTCGAATAGCACGGGAGATCGGCGGGGTTTTCTTTGACGTGGGGGCGTTTCACGGGATCTTTGCACTGATTTTCTGTTCGCTCCGAGAAGAGAACACCGCTTTCTGCTTCGAACCCTCTAAGCCGGCCCTGGAAGAAGCCGCTCGACTGCGTCAGCTCAATGGCTTGGAGGATCGAATTGAATTCATGGAAGTCGGCATAGGACGCGATTCTCATGAGGCGGCCGCATGGGTTGACGATCTCGGCTTCGCAAGGTTCGAACAACTTCCTGAACTACAATCAAGCAGGACGGTCCAGGTCACGACTCTCGATGACGTAATCACGAATGGGGCTCCAATTCCGTCCGTCATCAAGATCGACGTCGAAGGCGCTGAACATGAAGTGTTACTGGGGGCGCGAGAGCTCCTGGCGCGCCATCATCCGGTTCTAATGCTTGAGCTTCACCTCGACATCATGGAACGGCGCTCCCAGCCACCCTGTGAAACAGTGAACATGCTGACGAGCCTCGGCTATCGATTTCAAGATCTTGCCGGGAAAGAAATGAGGGCGAGGGATACGTATGACGTGCCGCTGGCCATTCATCGAGTGATCGCGGTCTAGATGGTGTCTAGATGCCGATGACCATCAGCAAGCCCGGAATAGACAGCGTGCTCTCATGACGACCGCGAGATCGGCGGCACGCCAAAGGACTTACGGCTCAGTGAATCAAACCGTCCTCCGATTGGTTCCGGAGGAAAGCGCAAGAATACTGGATGTGGGCTGTGGCGGAGGGGAACTGGGCGTTGCCTTGAAAGAGCGGAATCCCGACGTTCACGTGACGGGCATTACGTGGTCGGCCGAGGAGGCCAAGCTCGCCGAACGCCGACTGGACAACGTTGTCGTGAGAAACCTCGACACCGATGAGATAGGGCCTGTGGGCCCAGTTGACTGTGTTATTTGCAGCCACGTTCTCGAGCATCTTAGAGACCCGCGAAGTATTCTACTCGAACTGGGAAGAATCTTGCGTGCCGATGGCTCGCTCGTTGTGGCGCTGCCAAACGTTCTGCACTGGCGGCAGCGGCTGGCTTTCCTGAAAGGTGAGTTCCGATATACGTCGGGCGGATTGATGGATGACACTCATGTAGTGTTTTTTGATTGGGAGACGGCACGCGCGATGGTCGAAGAGAGCGGATTCCGGATCCTGCGTGCTGTGCCCGACGGCGCGTTCCCGGGCTCTCGATTCTTCGGAAAGGCCGGGCAGATAATCGACCGCATCGGGCTCAAGAGTGCGCCCGGGCTTTTCGGCTGGCAGTTCGTATTCCTTGCTCGACCTGAAATT
>JACMME010000041.1 GCA_014379205.1 Gemmatimonadaceae bacterium | reverse complement strand
TCGCAGCGATGTACGGCATCCCTCCGAACAGGTATGGGTTCCAGAGGGGAAAATGGCCTGCCGCCCTGAGGGTACTCGCGGCGAACTCGCGGAACGCGTAGCCCGCGATGTACTGATCGCTGTGCGGGCTGACGAGGAACCTCCCTGCCAGAGCCGGATACGCCAGTGAAAAGGTGCAGAGCGCGTATGCGAGCGACGCCCACCCCAACGCGAAGCGCGGCGCCGGAAGCGCCGCGGGAGTGTTAGCGGAGTCTATGGGCTGGCGGGACTTCTCTCGAGGCTGCGCCATGTAAGATCAGTGTGAAAGAAGCTTTCGATTTGCGCCCGCGGCTATGTACAGCCCACTTGGAACCAGCTCGACGATGGTGAGCCATAACCGCGCGGCGATCGCTATGAGCGCGGCGTCGGCTTCGTTGGCGAGCCCAAGCTGCGTCATGAAAGCGGCGAGCGTGAACTCTCTCACGCCCAATCCGGCCGGTGCGATTGGCGAGACGAAACCAAGAATGTACGCAGCGGTGAAAACTGCGATGTACGAGGAAATTTCGCCAGGCGCGGCGCCGAGCAGGCCACGCACGAACAACTGAAACGCAAGACCATAGAAGAGCCAGGACAGTGTGCTTGCGATCGCAGCGGTCCAGATACTCGTGGCGGGGACCGAAGGCGGCGCGAGATCCCTGCCGATCAGAGTGCTCACCCAGACCGCCAGGGGCGGCAGGAATCTCGGGGCACTGAGCAGAACCGCTGCGAGAACGAGGACTGCCGCGCCGACGAGCAGCGGCTGGCCGAGGAGCGTGGCGCTGGTCACCATGACTATCGCCGTACCCGTAGCCAGGCTCACCATCTGCATGATCACCGACGATCCGGAGGCCGCGATCGCGGATAGCCCGCGCTTCCTCGCCATCACCCCCATCGCAGTAAGCGACCAGATATTCCCTGGTACGTATTTGCCGAGGTTGGACAAGAACCAGATTCGCGCCGCCTGCATGAACGGAAGGTGGGAGTCCCATGCCCCCAGCACTCGCCTCCATCCTTCGATGAGCAGCGCGTAAATCACGAGGACAAGGACGCTCGCGGCGCCGATCCATTGCCACCCGAACTGGATGTGGGTGAGCCTCGAGCCAACTTTGTCCCACTGACCAGCGAGTGAGCGCGCCGCGAAAAAGAGCACTGCGGCAGCGAAGATCCACTGCGCGACTCTGAAAAGATTACGACGCGTTAGCGCCAAGAACCTGTCGGTAAATCCCTGCGTAGCGCCGCGCCGCGGATTCCGGCGCGAACGCAGAGAGTGCGTAGAGGCGCCCTGCCCTGCCGAGATCACTCCCGCGACCGTCGCGGGCAAGCAAGTCATCGAGCGTCCTGGCGAGTGCGGCTCGGTCACCGGGCTTCACCAGCAGTCCGGTCTTGCCGTGCTGAATCACGTCGCGCAAACCACCGGAATCGAATGCGACGACCGGAGTCTCGCAAAGAAGAGCCTCGACGGCGACGAGGCCGAGCCCTTCGTCGACGGACGGAACGACGACGGCAGCCGCCCGCTGGTAAAGCGGCGGGAGATCGGATTGGGAGAGCTGCCCATGCCAGCGGATGCGCGGTGATACGCCAAGCTGCTGCGACAGCTGCTCGAGCGAAGCGCGGTTTGGTCCGTCACCTACTATGTCGAGCGACGCCTGTGACTTCATCGAGGCCAGAGCGTGGAGGAGGTGCTCGACTCCTTTCTGCGTCGTGAGCCGGCCCACAAAGAGAAGCCGCTGGCCGTCGCGCGACGCGCCGGGCGCGAAGAGATCGGTGGCGACCGGCATCGGTGCCACCGTTGGGTGAACACCGGGGACCAGCGCTTCGGTTTCTTCCTTGAGCCAGCGCGAGACCGTCGTCACGGCAGCGGAGTGCTTGAGCACGTGGCCGAATAGGGGCTTGGCGACGCCCACGGTACGAGCCAGCCGCACGTCTGTGCCATGGAGAGTCGTGACGAGAGGAATACGAGCGAGCCGACCGACCCAGGTTCCGACGACCCCATTCGGGAACCACCAGTGAGCGTGCACTACCTGC
>JACMME010000040.1 GCA_014379205.1 Gemmatimonadaceae bacterium | reverse complement strand
GCCGGACATTGGGTTTCCGGTGAGGGACTCGACGACTCGGCCGCGGACGATCTGCGCACCGCCAACCGAGGTCGCGACGATTGCCAGCGTCATCGCTACCAGGAATCTCGCGCAGGGCTGCCTGATCAGGTGCATGAAATACCTTCAATCCGCGAGGCGAAACCGCCAGCTGTTATGCGTTCACCCGAACATCAACTTCTCGGATTTACCCGACTGGCGAGTTCATCTCCGATGCCTTGCTACCCATTGTAGATCTCACCGCTTCTCGAGCGATACAGCTCCAGCACCGCGCGCGATTCCTCGCGGCAAACGCCACGCACGATCTCGATTCCCCGGGTCTCCAGATATTCGTAGGACTCGGGAAACACCGGCCCCTCGTCGAAGTTCAATCGCGTCGCATCTTCGCGTGAGGCGCCCCAAACCAGGCGTCGCACGCCACTCCAGAGTGTGGCGCCAAGACACATGGCGCATGGCTCGCACGACGTCACAACTTCGTGCCGGGGCATCCCGGGCGCACCCAGTGTGTACGACCCCAGGCGCGCCTGCGCGAGCATGAACGCCACCATTTCACCGTGGAGCGCCGAGTTATTCAGTGGCACCACACGATTCACACCGACGGCGACGAGCATCCCGGTGTCCGATTCGAAGATCGCTGCCCCAAAAGGTCCGGCACCATCCCGAAGAACATTTTCCCTGGCCAGCGACAAGGCGAGGCGCATGCGTTCCTCGTCGCTGGAATATTGCCGCTCCCAGTCGGCGAGCTCCGCTACCCAGGACGGGTTGGCAATCTGGACCATGCGATGAGCGTCCGGCATCGTCTCAGTGGTGGAACTGATCTTTGGTTCAGAGGAAAGGATCATTCGTTCGAAGGTAACGCGGGCAAGTGACCGGGAATCGCCTGGCGCCTGGAATCAATGCGGAAAAGACAGAAAGGAGGCACAATCAGCAGGCAGCGACGCGAAGTACGGAACAAGTCAATCAGAAAGCATGATGCGTACAGCATTCAGTCTATCGACCGAGTAGTCGATTCCACAAATGCCCAGTCCTCCAAGAGCGACCCACTTCTCCTGACCAAATGGCATGTGACCGGCAGCGCAACCTCACGGCCAGGCAAAGCGGCTTGCCGCACTGGATTCCATGGTGCAAGATCATGGGTTATGGCGGTGCCTGATCGACTCGTTCACCGGCATCATTTCCAGCCCAAAACACCGCACGTCACGCGTCCAGCCTGTAATTGTTCGCGCTGCCACCGAGGCACTTTCCTTCTGAAAAGGTGTATCTTCGCAGTTCGCAGTTCGCAGTTCGCAGTTCGCAGTTCGCAGTTCGCAGTTCGCAGTTCGCAGTTCGCAGTTCGCAGTTCGTCCGCAATCCGCAATCCCCTCAATCATGTCCCTTCGCCGCATTCCCTTCGTTATCGCTGCACTTGCTCTTACCTCCGCTTCCGGGATGGCATTGGCCCATTCGGTGGAGCACATGGATCCGATCGCGATAACCGTGTACAAGAGCCCTACATGCGGCTGCTGCGCAAACTGGGTGGATCATCTTCGAAAGCACGGTTTTCGAGTGACGGTCAAGGACACCATCGACCTGGATCCAATCAAGCAGAAGCTCGGTGTCCCCGATCGGCTCGCCTCCTGTCACACCGGAGTCGTACGCGGTTACGTGGTAGAAGGACATGCGCCAGCGGATGACATCAAGAAAATGCTGAAGGAGCGTCCGAAAGTCGTAGGGATAGCCGTACCGGGGATGCCAATGGGCTCTCCCGGTATGGAAGGTCCAAGGAGCGATTCCTACGAGGTGTTGGCGTTTGACAAACAGGGGAAGACCAAGGTTTTCGCGCGACACTAACGTTGGCAAGTCGGTTAGTTACGCCCAATTTTCCATCACGCAACACTCTTTTCGTGGAGACTCGTTGATGTATTCCGGGCTGTTTCGTGCGGCCGCTCCTCTAGCCTTCATGCTCCTCCCACTCTTTAGTGGAATGCCACGGCAGCAACTCCCGATTAACCGTCTCTCCTGGCTGGCCGGCTGCTGGGAATGGAAAGCAGGCGCTCGCCATGGGGAGGAGCAGTGGATGAAGCCACGCGGTGGGACGATGCTCGGCATGAGCCGGACTGTTCGGAACGACTCGACCATTGAGTTCGAATTCGTTCGCATTGAAGAAAAGGACGGCCGTTTGCACTACGTGGCGTCACCGTCCGGGCAGACAGGCGCGACCTTCTCTTCTATCGTGCTCACCGATACGACGGTTGTCTTCGCCAACCCTGCGCATGATTTCCCGCAGCGGATATTGTACACATTGCGCGGTGACTCCCTGCGGGCACGGATCGAGGGAACGCGAAATGGCTCGGTACGGGGAGTGGACTTCCCGATGCAAAAGGTTGCCTGCGCCCTACGTTGAGCGGCTCACCGAATGGCCGAATCTCACCATGCACCGCCCCGCCGTATTCTCCTGGCTGACGCCGACGCATTCTTCGTGGCGGTCGCGCGACTGGTTGATCCGGATGGGGCGGGAAAGGCCGACCTGCTCATCGTGGGCGGAGAGCGCAACAGCCGCGGCGTTGTCTGCTCCGCCAGCTACTCAGCGCGAAAGTTTGGCGTGCGTTCGGCAATGCCTATCGCTCGGGCGGTACGCCTTTGTCCGGATGCACTGTGCGTTCCCATTCCGCGGCGCGCCTGCTCGGAGAAAAGCCGTGAGATTCGCCGGGTACTGGCGCGATATGCGCCCATCGTCGAGACCGCAAGTATTGACGAGTGGTATATGGATCTTGGCGGTACCGAGGATCTGTATCGCGGTGAATCGCTTGCCACCACTGCAGGACGAGTCCGGTTAGCCGTTCAGGAGGCTACAGGACTTTCCGTCTCGATCGGAGGTGGTACCTCGAAGCTGATCGCCAAGATGGCGGTCGAGGCGGCGAAGCCCAAGCCCGGCACTGGAGCGACTGGCGTCCAGATCGTCGAGCGGGGAACCGAGGCTGAATGGATGCGGCGCTTCGAGCTGGCCGACATCCCGCTGGTGGGACCGAAGTTTCAGGAGCGGCTGGGCAAGCTGGGGTTGCGAACGGTTGACGACGTTCTTCAGCACGATCTGCCGGCACTCACACGGTGGTTGAGCACCAGCAAGCGCGAGGCACTCTGGCTGTTCGACCGCGTGCGCGGCATCGACGATAGCGCGGTTCACCCGGGTGAGCAGGCGAAAAGCATCAGCCGGGACGAAACCTTCGCGAAGGATATCGGCGAGACGGCCGAGCTGGAGCGGGAACTTCTCCGGCTCGCGACTCGCGCCGCGTTCGACCTTCGGAACGATGATCTCGCGGCCCGCACGATCACAGTGCGAATTCGTGATTTCGATTTTCGTACGCGTCAGGCGAGCCGAACGCTTCCTGAGGCGGTCATATCCGACCGAGTGATTTTCGCCACCGCGCGCAGCCTTCTCGCCAAACTGCGACGCGCAAGACGCGTCCGCGCCCGCCTGCTCGGCGTTGCGCTGTCATCGCTGGCGCCATACGAAAGCTCGAGCCAAATGACCCTGTTCGCGGAAATGCAGCGACCGGACAGCGACACGGAACGCGATCGCGCTCTCGCAAAAAGTGTGGATTTTGTTCGCGACAAATTCGGAGCGGGCGCGATCGTACCTGCCGGCCTGAAGTAGCGCGCCTCGAATCGCACCGACCGCCAGCAACCGGGCACCGGGCACCGCGCAGTACCAACCGAGCACCGGGCACCGGGCACCGGGCACCGAACACCGTACTCGTTCCCAAACCAAGCTCCGAAGCGAATTTCACGTCATTCGCGGTATTACATTCTCATCGAACGTCCAGATTTCGGTTAGCTCACTCATCAGCTCAGAATCTCAATGCTCGTCTCTCCCGGCATACTCCACCACCTGCTTTCCCTCTCCCTCGTCTGCTCCGACACGACCGGGAGCTTTCTACGGTCAGGAATTCCGGATGTTGTCGTCACGACCGCTCCCGCGCCTTCGCTACGCGACCTGTACTCCGAGGGGCAGACATTTCAGCAGTTTCTTGCAGCGGCGGATTCAAAGCGCGCACAGTGGCTCTCGAACTACGAAACCGGAAGCGTCTCGGACAGCCTCCTGGCCCGCGCTCGAGCGATTCCCGGCAGTTGGCGACTTCTTGTAATTGCCGAGGACTGGTGCGGTGACTCGCTCAACACAATGCCGTACGTCGCGCGGCTGGTGGAGGGCGTCCCGAACCTCCAGATGCGAATTATCAGCTCAAAGCGCGGACGCAGCGTCATGAAAGCGCATCGAACTCCGGATGGCCGCGCCGCGACCCCGACGGTCATTCTCCTCGATGATCGCTACCGCGAAAGCGGCTGCTGGATCGAGCGTCCCGCCGAGCTTCAACGCTGGTTCCAGGAAAAGAAGAAGACGCTCGGCGAAAAGGAGTTGTACGATCAGAAGTACGCATGGTACGCGAATGACAAAGGCGGCCAGACTATTCGCGAGATCGTAGAGATGCTGACGCATGCTGCAGCGGGGCGTCCGACCTGCGGAAAAAAGGCCTGATGCGAATCCAGCGCGGCCGAGCCCGTACCGGAGCTGTTCTTTCACTGGCGGCAGTTGCGTTGAGTATCGTGGGGTGTGCTCGGACCACTGCTTCATCGCTGCCTCCTGCACCAGCGTCAGTATCGCTGCCCGTGTCGGAGGGAAAAAGTCCTGCTTCGCATGCTGTCTCCGAGACGCCCGCCTTCACCCGCGCAGTCGAGGCAGGTACGCGCACGCGCACCGGCCGGCCAGGTGAACGGTATTGGCAGCAGCGCGCTGACTATCGGCTTGAGGCTGAGTTGGAGCCGGGGCTGAAACGGCTTACCGGTCGCGGCACGATCAGCTACCACAACGGATCGCCGGACACTCTTCGGGAGATCCGTGTCCACTTGCGACCGAATCTGTTCGCGCCAAACGCGGTTCGAAACGAGATGGTCCCGACAACTGGCGGCATGACCTTGGGACGCATCACGGCTCAGGGGCAAACGTTGGCTCAGAGCGGTTCGGGCGATTCCACTGCCGGATATGCGGTCGAGGGAACCATCGCGTACGTTCGCCTGCCAAGCGCACTGCTGCCGGGCGCAACCGCTGAGCTCGGATTCGAGTGGAGCTTCGTCATTCCGCCCGATGGCGCTCCACGCATGGGCACTGACGGCGAGATTTTCTATTTAGCCTATTGGTATCCTCAGGTTGCAGTGTACGACGACGTTTCGGGGTGGCAGGACGATCAGTACATGGGCAATTCCGAGTTCTACATGGGGTACGGCAACTACGAGGTCGCCCTCACTCTGCCGGCCGGTTGGCTGATCGGCTCAACGGGGGTCCTGCAGAACCCAGGCGAAGTTCTATCCCCCACAACGCGCGCCCGCCTGGATTCCGCGTTGCGCTCGCCGCATGTGGTGAACGTGGTGACGGAACAGGATCGCGCGGCCGGCCGTTCGACCAATCG
>JACMME010000039.1 GCA_014379205.1 Gemmatimonadaceae bacterium | reverse complement strand
GGGTTTGGTACCGGGAGCGCGCGTAACGATGCTCGACCGCGCACCGTTCGGTGGGCCGATCAGGCTAAGAGTACGGAAGGCGGAATGCGCCATCGGTCCGCAGTTGGCGGGCTCGGTATGGGTGGAAGTGGCGGAGTAGTTGCGATACGGAAATCGGGAATCGGGAATCAGGAATCAGGAGTCGGCAACGGGAAGCGGGAATCGACAGAAGAAACCAGCATCGATTAAGGCGAGAACATGGTTCGCTCGCCAACTCATGCGTGTACTGCCTTTATTTCCCGATTCCCGATTCCCGACTCCCGATTCGGCGGGATGCGATTCGTACTTTCTTCACGTGGAGAGATCAAGGTGACGGAACGGAGGGTGGAAATCGATCCCGATGCGACGATTGGCGGTCTGGTGCGGCAGCTCAAGGAGGACAGCACGCGCCTGCTGCGAAATGAGTTCAAGCTTGCCAAGGTAGAGATCGGCGAGAACATCAAGGCAGGCGCATGGGGCGTGCTCTGGCTCGCGCTTGCATTCGGGGTAGGAGTGATTGCGCTGGTAGCGGTGACAATCGCGCTGGCGTCGGGGATAGGGAAACTGGCGAACGGCAACATGTGGGTAGGGGCCATAGCTGCTGGGGTGTTGGAAATCGGACTGGGCGGCTGGCTGGTCTATCTCGGGATGCAGACCTTTGGTAAGCCTTCATACACGCTCGGAGAGTCGCGGGAGGAATTGGTGAGCACCAAGGGATGGATTGAAAGACAGCGAGGCGGTTAGGGTTCGTACGTCGCACCTGCCGCCCGCAATATTTCCGTGATTTTCCCTGACCAGCCGATGGCGACTTGCGCTATGTCCGTCGGAGCAGCGTCCGCGCGCAAAGGATCAATTGCAGGCCACGCATTTCTTGAAGCATCCTCGAGCGCAGCTCTTTGTTCGGCGCTTAATGACGTCCAGCTCGCAAGTGACTTCCAAATATTCGCCAAGGGTCTTTCATAGCGGTTCAGGAATACCGGGAAGCCGCCATTGCCAGCTCCTATTGCTTCGGTCGCCAAGGGACCCGCTGCCACCCAGCCGAGCGCGATACCGCGTGACACCAGACTATCGAGGTCTTCGAGGCTCACGACGCCACGAGTGACAAGGTCGAAAGCTTCCCGGAGCAGCGCGGCCGTCAGCCGGTTCGTAACCAGTCCTGTTACCTCGCTTCGCAGTACGATTGGCTGCCGCCCGACAGCGCGCATCACCTCGGCTGCGCGCTCGACAGTTCGCGGATTCGTATCTATCCCGCCGCACAATTCCACCACCGGCACCGCGTAGACTGGGTGCAGCGGATGCGCAACCAGGAGGCGCTCCGCAAAGGACAATCCCTTCGCCAGTTCAGTCGGGGTGAAGCTGGAGCTGCTCGAGGCGACGATTGCACCTGACGATAGCGTTCTTTCGAGTGAGCCAAGAATTTCGCGCTTGATATCGCGCTCCTCCGGCAAGGCTTCCTGAATCCATTCAGCTTCCTCGATCGCGTCGTCGAGATCAAAGTACGCATCGATGGAGCCCATGTGATCGACGCCGACGCCGAGGCGCACCGCGTCGGTGAGGGCGGCCCGGGAACGCTGTTCGGCGCCGGTGTCGCGGTCGAAAATGCGAACTTCCGCTCCGTACGCAGCAAAGAGGGCAGCCCATCCCGAGCCGATCTCGCCCGCTCCGAGGATGGCAACCCGAGCTGGAACGCTCACCCGCTGTTTTCGTGCAACGGATGCTCCGAAAGCCAGCGGTCCGCGGCCGCCGCGCCGGCGAGAAGAGCGTCAGCGTCAAGCCATCGCGAGAAAACCCGCTCGCCAATGAGACTCATGACATCGCGCGCGCGTACCTCCAGCGCGACCTGCACTTCCGCGCCGTCCGGGTCGTCAAGCACGATTGCGCCGCGGCGATCGTCGTCGCCAAGCGAGACGCCTATTCGCATGGTTCGCCATGTGGCCAGCGAAGCATCGTCCGCAAGCGCGATAGCGAGCGCATCGTTCACTATCGCTCCATCGAACTGCTCCCACTCGCGGTGGAACTCCGCGTAGAAGCCGAGCGCGTCGGCCCAGAATAGCGCGTCAGCGTCCTGGGTGCCTGCCTTCCGAAGTTTTCTGATCGCGTCGCCATGGATGGCGATGCGGCGCGTGACATCGAGCGGCACGAGGCGAATGTCCAGGTGCAAACGCGCTGCGTGATGCAACACGTGCTGAACAGCTTCCGGGTCGGCCCACCAGTTGAATTCGCTCCAACGCGTTTTTGTACCACGTACGTTTATCGCTCCACCCATTACGAAGATCGGGCCAACGGAGCGAAATGCTTCCGCATCCGCATCGAGAGCACGCGCGAGATTGGTGAGTGGGCCAACAAAGCAGAATGTCAGCCCTTTATTCGACCGAGCCGCGCTAATGATGCACGCCGTGGCGTGATCGTGCTCGGGCCGGGCTTTTTCAGCAGGAACATGATAACCGAGCCCTTCCGGACCGTGGGTCTCGCGTGCGGGGAAAGCGGGCCGCGCAAGCGGATGAGCGGCGCCCGCGACAACCGAAGCGTGAATGCCGGAGCGCCGGGAGACTTCTCGCGCGTTGCGCGTTGCGTGGGACACCTCGGCATTGCCGTGCACAGATCGGAAGAGCGCATCGTCAATACATCCACTTTGCGTCCTTCTCCCGGATCTGCCTGGCGCGGTAGG
>JACMME010000038.1 GCA_014379205.1 Gemmatimonadaceae bacterium | reverse complement strand
TCCTCTATCGGTGGATTGGTGACCGATGGACACTGCAGGCCATCTCTGAGCGTCTCGTCGTTGAGATGCACGCGGCATTCCGCCCAGTCGAAAACGGGGGAAACGGAGTTCCAGTCATGGATTAGGTCGCGTTCGTTCATTTGGTCACGGATACGGTCTGCCATGCAGCATTGGGAATGTAGTTTGGAGGGCTGAATGTATCCAACGGCGGCAAGCTGTCTGTCAGCGAGCGACGCTCCGGCGGGGCTACATCGGAAATGCACCAGTCACGCCAAGTCTGAATTCCCAAGTCGTGGTCCAGGAACTTCCAGCAACCTGCCCTCTTGCCATTTCGATATGGCAGGTTCAATTGAGATTCGTGAGCGACAACATTCCAATGTCTAAAATGTGGCGTGAGCCCTCCATGGTGGAGGCGCGGCAACGCATTGACGCACAGCATCACCAGATCGTACAGCAGCAGATAGCCATCTCGGAAATCGCGGCTCCCACCGGCGAGGAAGGCGACCGCGGTGAATGGATCGCACAGCGATTTCGTACTCTTGGTCTCGCCAACGTTCGGCGCGACAAGGCAGGCAACGTAATTGCGAGGCGGCGCGGATTTGCGGACACTGCTCCCGTTGTGGTCTGTGCGCACCTGGACACGGTGTTTCCGCGAACAGTGCCTGTGGGCGTACGCCAGGAGGGAGCAGTGCTGATCGGGCCCGGCATTGGCGACAACGGCAGAGGATTGGCGGCGATGCTTGCAATCGCCGAGGCGATAGATGGGGACAGATTACGGACGCGAGCGCCTATCGATTTTGTAGCGACGACTGGCGAAGAAGGCACTGGTAATCTCCGCGGTGCCAGATATCTGTTCGAGAACGCGGCCCGTGGAGCTTGTGCCGCCATTATAGTCGATGGCCCGGGAGACGAACGCATCGTGACGCGAGCACTGGGTTCGCGGCGGTATCGGATAACATACCGCGGACAGGGGGGTCACAGCTGGACTGCGTTCGGGACGCCGAATCCAGTGCATGCGGCGGCGATAGCAGCGGCCCGTATGACCTCCATCCGCTTGCCCACCTCCCCGCGAACGACGCTATCCGTGTCGCGAATGGGCGGGGGACTCTCGGTGAACGCAATTCCAGGCGACGGGTGGATCGAGGTTGACCTGCGATCATCGTCCACGTCCGTCATCGAGCTGTTGGACCGTGAGATTCGGGCTGCAGGACGTTTTGGTGCGGCTGATCAGAACGAACGACGCGATCCCGGGATGCTTGCACTCTCGTGTGACATTTCCGTGATCGGTGACCGTCCATGCGGCGAAACCTCGCGCGATCATGCTTTGGTACTCGCTGCCGCGGAATCAACGCGTCTCATAGGACGCACTCCGGACCTGGTGGAAGCGTCCACTGACGCCAACGTGCCGATCAGTCTCGGTATACCTGCAATAGCGATCGGTGGCGGCGGGCGCGGAGGAAACGCGCACACAGAAACGGAGTGGTACGAAAGCACAGGTGGCGCAGCGGGCATATCACGAGCACTCGGAATCGTTCTTCAAACGGCATCCTTGTAGTCTTGCGCGGCCACAATCCGGTCGCCCCTCGCTTCTTTGTGCAAGTGCTCGAGTTTCGCTCGTCTCCTATTGTGTAACGCCACGCTCCGGAACCAGCACCCTTGGCAGGGTATGACAACGGAGAGTTCCTCGTTCTGAAAAACCAATAGGAGCACCCCATGGTTGACAGCCTGCCTCCCGCGCGTTCACCGCGCCGCGCGCGATTCTCAAGGGAACCACAAGCAATATTCGTCGATGATGAGCAGCGGACACTTGCAACGTGCTACGCGATTTCCATGGCGCTCGCGGCCATGTGGATTCTGGCCGTTCACATGTTACCCGCGGAAGTTCGGCGCACCTTCGTAGCAGCTCTCGATCCGAGCATCACCATCGTTGATATTCCTGCCATTTCACGTACCCACAGCACCATCCCACCCATCGCGGGCGGTAAGGGCAAGCTGGACGGACAGCGGCGAGATGCCGGCACTGTGGCTCGTGCCTCAGAGCTTTTCGGCGGCGCCGGCGAGATGGTTGGTGATGCCTTGAATAGCCTGCGCAATGTGGCAGTGACCAAGGAGGGAGAGCGAGCCGGCTCCGCCGGTAAGGCGGTGCTAACCTACGGTGGTGGCGGCTTTACGTCCGGAACTTCCGGAATGGAAAAAATGGGGACAGTCATGCGTGCGGGCATTGGTACGGTGCGCGGAAGTGGACTGTCACGCGCTGAGGAAAGCCTTTCCCTGCCTCCAGTAATGGTGGCCGCTCCTGCCGTCACGGGCATGCGTGATGGTCAGGCCATTCGGAGTGCGGTAAGGAGTCGCGAGGCGCAGCTGCAGTACTGCTACGAGCGCGAAGGATTGAGCCGCAACCCAGACCTCGCAGGCTCAATCGCCGTAGCACTTACAATCTCCGGAAGCGGAGAAGTTTCAGGCGCGGAGATAACGCGACGATCCTGGCTCGGCACGGGAGTGACCGAGACCGAAAACTGCATTCTGGCGACAGCACGCGCATGGAAGTTTCCGAATTCCACGGAGTCCAGCGCGACCTACGCGTTTCCGCTGAGCTTCACAGCTGGCAGATGACCTTCGGGGGAGCCCGGTACGTCTACTCGGCTCGCACCTCTGAATGGTCACCGAGGGTCACCTCACCTTTCACTCCCTCAACGAGTGCCTCATCGCCAACCATTGATTTTGTGAGCACCGACCGCAGGACTCGCGACCTGGTCCCGATAACGCTGTCCCGAATCACGGATTGCTCCACCGCGCTTCCCGCCCCTATGGACACGTTTGGCCCTATGGTGGATCCGGTAAGAGTCACGCCTTCCTCTATGTAAACGGGGTCGACAATAGTCACTCCGTGTACAGCATCGGGCTTGTTCGCGCGGCCTTTCTCGAGCATGGCGCGATTGGTATCGAGCAGCGTGTCGAGTTTTCCGGCATCGAACCAACCCTCAACGTCTACGACCTTGATTCTGGCACCGTTGTCGATCATGTACTGAAACGCATCGGTCAGGAAGTATTCTCCCATGTTAGCAGGCTGCTTCATGACGTGATCGATGCCTTCGTACAAGAGCTTCCAGTCCCTGATGAAGTACAGGCCAATGTTCGCCCGCTTGGAGATCGGCGTCTTCGGCTTCTCGACGATTTGCGTCATGTTGCCTTCGCTGTCCGTCACCACTACGCCGAAACGCTGGTAGTCTTCGACTTCCTTGACCCAGATTATTCCATCCGCATCGGTGGTCTTGATGACCGATAGATCGGTGTCGAAGATCGTATCGACAAAGATGATCAGCACTGGCTGGTCGACATAAGGCCGAGCGAGCTCGACGGCGGAAGCTGTACCGTTCTGCACCACTTGTTCGACGAAAACTGCAGGAAACTGATACTGGCTGCGCGTGAACTCCTCGACTTTTTGCCTGAGATGTCCGGTGATGTAGACGATCTGCTCCACGTTACCGAGCTTCTCGAGGTCGTCGAGTATGTACGACATCACGGCCTTTCCTGCGACTTTCAACATCGGTTTGGGCGTGACGTGAGTGTGCGGCCTGAGTCTTGTCCCCTTGCCCGCGAGCGGAATAATTACTTTCATGGCGTGCTGGTACCCTCTCGTCCGTATCGGTCACTTAGTCTTACCACATCATCCAGGTCCGGCGTCGAAGCCTCGAGCACATCGCAGTCGGTAACAGCCTCGAGCTGGTGCACGGTATTCGGGGTGTTACGGTACGCCTCCCCCGCCTTCAATTGCACATCCGTCAACGCTCCCTGCTGTCCGACACGGTAAATCAACTCGCCGGAGAGGACGTAGATCGTTTCATCTTTGCGGTTGTGATACTGCACCGATAGCGCGTGACCGGCCTTGATGTGGAGAATCTTTCCAACATACAGCTCGGTGTGCGCCCAAATGATCTCATGTCCCCACGGCTTGGACACTTTCTTCACTTCCCCTCTTCCGCTCAAAGCCTGCCTCCTTGAAGACCGTAAATATACTGAGGGGATTGCAGATTCGGATTGCGAACTGCGAACTGCGAACTGCGAACTGCGAACTGCGAACTGCGAACTGCTGAGTCGTGGTCCCCAATCCGTAGTCCCCGTATCCGTAGTGCGCAATCCCCCGTCCATGTCCGCATCCCCATCCGCATCCCCATCCCCATCCGCATCCGCAGGTCGCAGTTCGCAGTTCGCAGTTCGCAGCCCTGTGGGTGCGGATGCGGATGGGGATGGGGATGCGGATGGCCCTGTGGGTGCGGAAATAATGGGTGTCGGCGCCGGCG
>JACMME010000037.1 GCA_014379205.1 Gemmatimonadaceae bacterium | reverse complement strand
TCGTCGTGAGGATGTCCGTGACCGGCAGGAGGATCGCAGAGATCGGCGCACGGTCGGATGCTGATTGGGGAGTGGGGGTTGGGGGGGTGGGGAGTGCGGAGCGAAGTTGCGCTCCAGGACGCGTCTGCAGTTCCGTCACTTCTCCCCCTCCACTACTTCCGCTTAATGGCACCGTCCACTAGCTGCAGCATCGCGTCGTAATCCTGGCGGGTGTCGATGTCCGCCGGCGGCGGAAAGGGGAATTCCACAAATTCAACGCGCTCCGGGTCGGACAGAATAAGATCGCGGGCTCCATGGTCGCCATGAATTGTCGCGAGCTCCGGAAAAAAGTCCGAGCGAAACAGCACCGGGTTCCCGCGTTGTCCGGCATACATCGGGACGACGATCGGCTTCCGGGAAACGCGCTGAGCTTCTATTAGTCTCCGGATAATGTTCGGAGTTATGCCAGGTTGATCGCCGAGCGCGATCAGTGCTAAGTCCGTTCCGGGCAACAGCGCTTCGATGCCGGCCATGACTGAAGTGCTCATTCCATTCGCGTAGTTGCGATTCTCCGCGAACCGAACCTGAAGGCCGACTAGTGCCGCTTGCACGCCGTCGGCGTCGCGCCCTACCACCACCACCACATCGTCCACGGCCGCTGTGAGAACGTTTTCCACAGTGACGCGTACAAGCGGCTTCGTGCGTATTGGAGCAAGCAGCTTCTGGGAGCCGAAGCGACTTCCCTGCCCTGCCGCCAGTACAATTGCGGCTAGGATGACGACCGCCGGGGTCCCCCCCCGATATCAAGTGTCGCGAAAGCCCGACTCCGTCGCAGCATCACATGCGCGCTCCCCTCATCGATTCGATCCCTGGCGATCCTTCATCGGAGTGCCTGGGCGACCGGTGCGTACCGCCACCGCCTCGGCCAGAATGCTCAGTGCGATTTCGGCGGCGCTGTCTGCTCCGATATCGAGACCGACCGGAACCCGAATACGCCCCATATCGGCATCACTCATCCCCTCCGAACGCAGGAAATCGCGCAGCGCCGCGCCGCGGCGCGCACTGCCGAGGAGTCCTATGTATGCGGGCTCCTTCGCGAGAATGGTGCGTAGCACCGGGAGCTCATACTTGTAGTCGTGCGCGGTGAGAACCACGAATGTGGAAGCTCCAAACGCCATTTCCGCGGCGATGTCCCCCAGAACTCCTACCCTGATTTCGTGTGCGTCCGGGAAGCGCGCCGGCGTTGCAAAACGTTCGCGGCCGTCCACAACGATCGTCTTCCAGCCAAGACCCCTCGCGAAGGAAACCAGCGGCATTGCGATGTGAGTTGCGCCAAAAATGACAAGCGTGGGAGGTGGGGCCAGCAACTCCAGAAAAACATCGTGCTCCGCCTCCTCCGCGCGCAGCGTGACTGTGCGGGAGCGGCCATCGAGCATTGCCTTGAGCGCGTGAGCGCGGGCCTCCTTGTCCAGAGCGACGTTGCCGAGCGTCCCGCTCATCGCTCCATCGTCGAAGACCACGAGCCGGGAGAGAGCTTCCGGCAGGGGAATCACCACCACGGCCTGCCGCTCAGGCTCCTCATCCGCGCGGACGGCATCATAGGCGGACAGCAGAGAGTCGCCCTGCCGGTCAAAATCAATTGCCTCCAGGAGCACATCAATCGTGCCGCCGCATGTCAGACCCAGGTCCCATGCCTCGTCATCGCCGAGCGACATGGACAGCAGCTTGGGCTTGGCCGAAGCGAGCACTTCCTCCGACTCCGCGATGACGCGAGCGTCCACACATCCGCCAATCGTCACCGAGCCCAGGATTCGGCCGCCCTCACCGACCCACATCTTGGCCCCTTCTTTTTTGGGCGTCGTGCCGCGCGTAGCGACGAGAGTGGCCATTGCGACTCTGCGCTCGGTTGCGCGTAACAGATCGAGTTGGGCGAAGAACTCTTCCATTTCGGTGCTAGTGGGCGGAGCTCACAGCGACAACAGGCTCCCGAGCTGCTCCAGACTCGCCAGGTTATGGACGGGCGCAAAGATGTCAACGTGAGGCAACGCGGCCTGCATACCCCTTGTGAGTGGCTGATAAGACGGATTGCCCAGCAATGGGTTGAGCCAGATCACCTTGCCTGCACGCGCTCGAATTTCGCGCATTGCGTCGCTGAGAATTTCTGGTTCACCTGTGTCCCAGCCATCGCTCAGAATGATAACAATCGTACGCCGGTCCACCGTACCAAGCCAGTCCGCGCTGAACTCCGCGAGTGAGGCTCCTATCCGCGTTCCCCCCGACCAGCCGCGTCCACCGCGCGCGAGTTGCGCTAGCGCATCGCGATAGGATCCTGTCTGCAGCTCGTCGGTGATCCGGCGCAGGCGTGTGCTGAACGCGAACGTCTCCACTCGAGCGAAGCTGTTCTGAAGCGCGTAGAGAAACTGCAGGAGAAATCCGCCATAGATGTCCATTGAACCAGACACGTCACAGAGCGCCGTCAACCTGGTTTTCCGTGGCTTGCGCTGGCGGAAAAGCAAAGCGGCTGCATCACCCCCCGTTGCCAGGGAACGGCGTACTGTTCGGCGCATATCGACTCGTCCCCCACGAGTGCCGGCGAACTGCCAGCGGCGACTCGGGCGCCGGGCCAGCCGGCGCGCAATGCGCCTCGCGATCCGGGTGATCTCGCCGAGCTCGTCGCCAACATAGGCACTGAAATCCCGTGCGACTGCTGAATCACGATCGCTCTTCCCAGGCACGAGGAACGGCTCGCCGTCAGCGTCGCCTGTTTGTCCCCAACGTTGCAGCGAAGCGGTCGACTGCAGCGGTGCGGTTACGGACCCGCGGACCAGTCGATCGAGCTTGGGACCGGGAAGCTGGCGCTCACCTCGCTCGTTCGGCGCGACGTCCCACCACGCGGCGAACAGTTCATCAAACACAGCATAATCCTGCGGCTGCGAGGTGAAAACGCTTCTCAGTGCCAGGTATAGCTCGCGCCGGTCGGATATGTCGACAAGACCGAGGGACCGAGTGGCTGTGACTGCTTCGGCGGGTGTGACGAGCAACCCGCGCTGGCGAAGTGCGCGAGCGAAACCGGTGAGTGTCGACACGATATCGCGAGGCGGTGCGTAATGCGCGTCGCCGGTCTGCAATACACCGTTCCGCATCACGGCAACGCCAGCATCCCGTCGAGAGCTCCCGAGCCGATGGCCGAATCTACGGCTCTGATGTCCTTTTCATCCTTGAGAAAGCAGCCCAATGTTTCGCGCACAGAGTCTGCGTCCAGATGCGCGGCATGCAGCGTCACGAGCGCCACCGCCCAGTCCAGCGTTTCGGAGATTCCAGGAGTCTTGGCGAGCTTTCTGCTTCGCAGTGCTTGCATGAAGCTCGCGATCTCGGTCGCCAGCCGTTCGTTCATACCCGGAACCTTGGAGCGCAGGATCCGCAGTTCCTTCTCCACTGTCGGATAGTCGATCCAGAGATACAGGCAACGCCTGCGCAACGCCTCCGAGAGATCGCGCGAGCGATTGGAAGTGAGGACCACCGCTGGGGGCCGTGTCGCGGTGATTGTTCCGATTTCCGGGATTGTCACCTGAAAGTCGGACAGCACTTCGAGAAGGAAGGCCTCGAACTCCTCGTCGCTGCGATCCACCTCGTCGATCAGCAGAACCGGCGCCTTCGGCCCATCATACGAAATGGCACGCAGCAGTGGTCGCTTCAGAAGAAAAGACTCCCCGAAAATGGAAGCTTCCTTTTCTTCCGGAGACCGCGAGGAGCTCTCCTCGATCTTGATGCGAAGGAGCTGTTTGGGATAATTCCATTCGTACAGTGCCGTTGCCGCATCGAGCCCTTCGTAGCACTGCAGACGAATGAGCTCCGTCTCAAGAATTCGCGCCAGCACTTTCGCTACATCGGTTTTCCCGACGCCAGGGTGTCCCTCCACGAGCAAGGGTTTTCTGAGCGCCATTGCGAGGTACACAGCGGTCGCGATGCCGCGGTCCGCGACGTAACCTTCGCGCTCCATCAAATCATGGATTTCCCGGATCTCTGCTTTCACTGATGATCGGATGGGGGCTGATAGCAGATAGCTTGCGGATTGCGGATGGCGGATGGCAGATGGCAGATGGCAGATGCGCATGATAAGATAATTGTTGCCGTGATGGTTGTAGCAGATGCATTGCAGCCGTCAGCCCCTCCGGTTTCGCCATTTGCCATCCAATCCGCAATCCGCAATCCGCAATCCGCTACCATCTTTCCGCCCTTCCGCTAACCAGCAATAGTTCACATGGCCATCACGATCGTCGAGACCTTCAACGTTCAGGCACCCGCCGAGCGAGTGTGGCGATACCTGACTGACCCGCAACAGGTTGTCGGCTGCCTGCCCGGCGCCGAGCTGACGCGCGTTGAAGATGCGAACACCTTCCTTGGCAAAGTGAAGTTGAAGGTTGGCCCAGTGACCGTTGCCTACGACGGACGGGCTCGTTTTACCGAGAAGGCGGACGCTGACCGCCGAGTGAAGATCGTCGCCGAAGGACGCGAGACGGGCGGCGCGGGCTCGGCGAAAATGACCATGACAAGCGAGGTCACCATTCTGTCAGACGACAGTTCGTCTGTGCGAGTGGAAGCGGTCATCGATGTTGTCGGCAAGATCATACAGTTCGGCCGCGGGATGGTCGAAAGCGTTACCCGGCAACTGTTCCGCCAATTCGCGGACTGCCTGCGCACGGAGCTCCAGGGAGCGCCCTCCGCGGTAGCCGACGCGACGAGGGTGGCCCAGCCGCCGGAGGCCAAGGGTGGCTCGATAAACGTGATCCCCCTCGTCGGCAAGGCTGCGTGGGAAACGATCAAAGGGAAAACTACAAGGGATCGCCCGCGCGAGGAGTGATCCCCGAGTCCCGTAACCGCGCAGTCAACCGGGCCCCGTGCACCGCGGTGCACGGGCCCCGGTTTAGACTACGCTATCAAGGGCGCGGGTGAGGGCTTTGCGCACAGACACGCGCACCAGATGGGCCTTGTACTCAGGTGAACCTTGCAAATCCCCACGAGGCTCGAGGCCTTCGGCTGCGTGAGAAGCCGCATCGCGAATCAGCGCTTCGTCGGCGCGCTTTCCGGTCAGTTCCTGCTCCACCGTTGCGGCTCGCGTCGCCCGCGCGCCCACACCTGTAATTCCGATGCGCACCTGTTGAATCACGTCCCCACTTCCCAGCGTCACGAGTGCCGCTACTCCGACCAGCGCGTATCGCGACGCCGGATGAGCGAACTTCTCGTACGCGCTTCCGCTCCGCGCTGGAGGTACCGGAACGCGAATCTCGCTCAACACCTCCCCCGCATCGAGGGCAGTTGTCAGCATGCCCACAAAGAAATCGTGAGCGGAGATTTTCCGCGAACCGCGTGGTCCCACAGCGGTCATCTCCGCTTCGAGAGCAAGGATCGCGGCTGGCAGGTCTGCGCCCGGATCTGCGTGGGCCAGACTGCCGCCTATGGTCCCGGCGTTTCGCACGAGCGGATCACCGATGCATCCAGCGGTCTGCGCGAGCAGCGGGATTTTGCGCTGCAGAACTGACGAAGCCTCCAGCATCGCGTGTGTCGTTCTGGCGCCAATGACAACGCTGCTTCCCACATCCCTGATGTCCGCGAGGCCTGGAACCATGCGGAGATCGATAAGGTGAGCAGGCTGCGTGAACCGAAGCTTCATCAGTGGAAGCAAGCTGTGTCCGCCGGCAATCAGCTTAGCGTCCTCGCCGTATGTGCTCAGAAGCGCGATGGCGTCGTCGAGTGAGCTCGGAGCGTGATACTCGAATGGGGCTGGGTACATGTCAGTTCTCCGGACGATTGGGTGCGTCCTGAATAGCTTGCCACACCTTGGCCGGCGTGAGCGGCATATCTACGTGCGCAATGCCGAATGGCGCTAGCGCGTCCATCACGGCGTTCGCGACCGCCACCGTGGATGCAATCGTTCCCGCCTCACCCGCTCCCTTCATACCCAGCGGATTAAC
>JACMME010000036.1 GCA_014379205.1 Gemmatimonadaceae bacterium | reverse complement strand
GCGCGAACGGGCGTCGTTCACCGCATCTGCCGTCACTTCGGGAACACTGAAGCGTTCCGGGTACGGCGTCTCGTCTGCTTCGAGACTCGAAACCCCCGAGTGCAGAACGAGGGGAGCAATCCTGACCTTCTTCTCCTTCAGGCGCGCCACCACCTCTGGAGTGAAAGCCCGTCCCGCGGACGGCATCTCCGCGCTCCCGGGCTCTTCGCTAAATACAGTCTGATAAAATTCCAGCGGCCAGCGCGCGGGAACGTAGCCGTATCGGATCGGTGAGCCATGTTCCGCCGTGTAAGAAAGCACGCCAGGCGGAAAGGAGAGCGAGGCCACCCAGAGACGCACGGCTGTCTTTGATCCAGCGACCACTGCTTCCGGCAACCAGGGACGTTCAATCGTAGCGGTGGCTCCGCCGCGGAGATGAATTCGCTCTCCTGGCCGGGCGTCTAGAAGCGGATTGCTCCCGATCGCCGTGACGCGGCGAAGCTCGATTACCCAGCGCTCGCTACTCAACTCACCACCCGACGGATTTCGTTGAGCCGTATTCCGTTCACCCGACATCGCCTCAGCCATGTCAGCGGGAAGCGGGGACGAGATGTGCAGCACGATCTGCTCGGAGAAGCCGCCGTCAGCATCTTCTCGCCAGGCGTCCAGGGCGGCATTTATAGTCGCGCTCGCGTTCACCACCAGCACGTCACCCGGTGACAAAAAGTCAGGGAACTCGTGGAACTGCCCGTGCGTGATCTCGTCGCTGGCTGTGTTGCTGACCATGAGACGGACTTCGTCACGAGCGAGTCCGCGCGCCTCGGCCGGTTCGCGAGCGGACAGCGCCTCGGGAAGATCGAAGTCGAACGGATAATCCGCGGCGAGCTGGCCGGTCAGCCCGAGACTTGATGCCGGTGCCGGCTCTGCCGCAATCCTGCATGCAACTTCCCGCCATGCCTCCCCAACAGGCGCTGTATGTGGTGTCATGAACGTCGCGATCACCGCGCACCCACACCAACCGGCGCCAGGCTGGCAGCAACGTACCGCCCGCTCGGGAAATCACTTTCCAGCAGCTCGATGAATCCTGGCACGCGCTCGGCAGGAAGCGGGCGATCGCTGATGTCCTCACCAGGATACGCCGCCTGGTGCATGTCGGTGCGCATATCGCCCGGGTCCACCCAATACACCCTGAGCTCCGGGTTCTCGGCGGCTAGCACAGAAGAGAGTTGCTCGAGTGCAGCCTTGCTCGAGCCGTAGCCTCCCCAGCCAGGATAGGCGTTGACGCCAGCGTCGCTGGTGATGTTGACGATCCGGGCGCCAGGCTTGAGCTCCGAGCGAATCGCCTGGATGATGCCAAGCGGGGCGAGGACATTCGCCTGGTACACGTCGGCAAGAACTCTCAACGGGTAATCCAGGAGGCCCGGCTGAGGACTGGGTCCGAGGAGACCGGCGTTGTTGATAACGGCGTCAAGCCCCGCGTGTCCGCGAGCGAGTACGGCGAGCGCCAGCCGGTGGGCCGGGTCGGTTACGTCTCCCGCGAGAGCCGCCACGTGGGTAGTCACCGCGAGCTCATCTCGCACAGAGCGTAATCGCCCGGAATCTCGCCCGGTGATTATCAGGTTCCAGCCGCGCGACGCCAGCCCACGCGCCAATGCAAGGCCAAGCCCGCGCGATGCGCCCGTGATGAGCGCCGTTCGTTCATCGGTGTTTCCCATCATTCAATGCTCCGTTGGATGCGTTGCGTTTTACATCAACGAAGAATCGCTGTGCACTTTGCGACGGGGCACCGATCAATGGAGCAGGTCCCAGGATGGAAAACGGACAGGTCTGTTGCCTGTCCGGTTGTACAGGGAAACGGTTTTGTAGAAGGCAGCGAATGGAGACACGGACCACGCTCACTCACCAGACGCGGATGGCGCAGCGTCAAATCATAGCGTCACAGGGTGATGATCCTCGCCTGCGCAGCGCGAGCTACGGCATCGGCGCGATTCGAGGCACCGAGTTTGGCGAAGACAGAGCTCACATGGAACTTGACAGTGCGTTCCGAAATGCCGAGCTCGGCAGCGATCTGCTTGTTGCCCAGACCGCGAGCCAGCTGGCTGAGTACGGTTTTCTCGCGCGGTGTCAGCGACGGCGTGGCGCCAGGGTCGGCTTCTCCCCGCACTCGGCGCACTACGGCCGCCGCCGCTACCGGTGCGAGAAGGGAGCTTCCTGCCGCAACCGCCCTGACAGCGGCGAACACCTCCGCTCGCGGCGCGCCCTTGAGCAGGTAGCCGGCGGCGCCAGCCTCCACTGCCGAAATTATTCGCTCGTCGGTGTCGAAGACGGTAAATACGATGGTCCGGGTACGAGCTCCCTGCTCCCGAAGCTTTCTCAATACTCCGACGCCATCCAGCTCCGGCATCTCCAGATCCAGAAATAGAACATCGGGGTCGGCGGCTGCTACTGCCGCGAGTGCATCCTTGCCACTGGAAGCCCCGCCCACGACGAGAAAATCCGGCTGAGTTTCCAGCATCGCGACCAACCCTTCGCGCACTACGGGGTGATCGTCAGCGACCACGAGACGGATGGGCGCACCCATGCCTGTCCCTGCCGAACCGTCATGCACGATTCACCATCGACGTGAGTACGGTCCGGCCCAGCGGAACCTCGAGGTCGACTGCTGTGCCACCGCCGGGCCAGCTCTCCACCGTCAATGTCCCACCCAACAATCGGGCGCGCTCATTCATTCCGACAAGTCCGAAGCGGCCGGGAGGTACGGATGCTGGATGGAAGCCCATGCCGTCGTCTTCGATGCGCATGCGCACGCTGTCGCGCTCTAGCGAAACGTGCACTGTGGCTTTGTCGACGCCCGCATGCCGCGCAATGTTCGCGAGCGCCTGCTGCGCGATCCTGTACAGCCCCACCTTCACCGCGGCGGGGACGTCGCCGCCGTCGCTGTCGATCTCCTCGTACGCAACGCTCACGTCGAGCGATCCTCCCAGAGCTCCTCTGGCTTCGGCCGCGAGCTCCTCCAGGGCTTGCGCCAGTGTGCGCCCGTCGAGAGGCGCAGCGCGCAGGCCCAGCACGGAGTGCCGGGCCTCGTCGAGTGTCGACCGCGCAAGAGCCAGGGCCCGTGCAACTACCTCGCGCATCGGTTCATCCCCGCGAGCGTCGGCTAGTGTGTCCGCAACTTCGAGCTGCATTGTGAGCGCCGCGAGTCCTTGCGCGAGGGTATCGTGAATCTCGCGAGCAAGGCGGTTGCGCTCCTCGGCGGCGACGGCGAGCGCTCCCGCGGCTTCCAGTCGCGCACGCTCTATGGTGAGACTCACCAGAGCTCCCGCGGTGGTAAGGAGATTGAGCTCGTCATCCGAGAGAACGCGCCAGTCCCGGCTCGCCACGTTCAGCATTCCAAGCCGGCGTTCCCCCACGGCTAGCGGGACACTCGCGTGGCAGCGGAGGCTCGCGGTGTCCGCTGTGCTGGAAGCGCCAACAATATCGCCGAGCCGGCTGCATCGGACGACGTTTACGTTTGCCGCACCCCTGAGGTCACCGGCACGAAAAGTCGACAGGCAATAGCAGTCGCCGCGCATGGTCTCGGGGCTCTCGCGCAATGCAGGTGGCAAAGCTCGAGCGGCGGCAAGGCGGGGCTCACCGGTTTCGTCGATCAGAAAAACCCAGCCGGTTTCGAGTCCCAGCATCTCAGCTACCGTTGCGAGCGCCGCGTCGAGCGAATCGCCGAGTCCCGTCGCCTTGCTGAGTGCCTGCGCTAGCGCGGTGAGAGTCGTGAGCTCCGGGGATGACGACATGCATCGAATACTATATCACGGCAGCACAGTCTCAACTTGCGCCGCGATCAGCTTCGTGTGCCGGACGCATGCAGTCGCTTGATGAGTTGAATCTGTCCGGTGTGGTACGCGTCATGGATCGCCGCGCCCAACAGCTCGTGCGCTATCGGTCGTCGCTGACCCGGTCTCGTGCTTCGAAGCTTGCTGGCCGGTACGGTGGCAATGACGTCGAGCAAGCGGGATTGATAATCGTGTAGGAGGCCGAGGTCGCCCGTCCATGCTTCTTCCCACAGATCGTCAGGCATTACTGGCCACCAGGATGCCCGCAATGGCCTTGGGAAAACGCGGTCCGAGGTATGGCCCAGGCGCAAGAGCGCACGATGCCGCGCGTAGGCCATGTGAAGTACCAGCTCCCAGATCGTGTTACGCCCTTTCCCCACGCGCCATGCCGCGACAGTCGCGGGAATACCGCGGAGTGTAAAGCGGAGCGAGGGCCCGTGCCACGCCGGTCCCTGATACATCTCGCGCACGGTTTGCAAGATCAACTCACGCGTGGGCGCAGTTTCGATTGCTGCGGACTGTGGGTTCATTAGTCTGGCAAGTCGGAGGTTGTCATCGTGTTGGCTCCGCGTCACGACCAAGCATATCCGAGAACCGTGTACAAAAGTGCTTGGCGTGAAACGGATTAATCACTTGGCGACATCGCTAGTCTCTCAGAGGAGCGATCCATTTGATCCGTTTCGATCCGGAGCATGCGTACAACCTTTCGGCATTGATGCCGGACTTTGCGGAGAGGCAACCCGGTGTGATGCGAGCAACTCGTACGGAGGCAGAAACCCAATTTCGAGACCCACATAGGCCACCGTTCTAACGTGTAAAGGCCTTTATACAGGTTGGTCGCTAGTTTACATTTATCGGTCATACCTGTCAAGAGCCAAATACCGGTTCTATACTTATTGTATGGCAGTTAACCCCGGCGACAACGGCGTAGTCCCATTCAAGTTCGTGAGTGGAGATCTGAGCCTGGACTTCGTCAATACAGTCGACTGGACCGACCAGGGTTTACGGGACGAGCGGCTGGCGGACTATGACTCGCTGGTCCATTGGGCAGAAAGCTCAGGCGCCATCTCTGCCGATGTCGCTTTGCGCCTGAGCGACCGCGCCTTTTCCGGCCATGAGAAGACGGCTGCGCTGAGCGTCGCCCGGGAGCTCCGCAGCATTTTGGAGCACGTCTTTGCCCGAATCGCGCGGGCGCGCGCGCCGGACGAAGGCAACCTGCAAGCACTCAACAAATTTCTTGGTGAGGCACTTGGCCGGGTGCACCTTGCCACCGGCAGTGGCGAAGGAAGCGGTGGGGCTCTGCAGTGGAGTTGGATTGGAATGGGATCCGAGCCAACGTGCATGTTGTGGCCTGTGCTCTGGTCAGCGGCCGCCTTGCTGTCCGGTGAAGAGGTGCAAAAACTGCGGGTTTGCGCCGGTGTCGCGTGCGGCTGGATGTACCTTGACCGCAGCCGCAATGGACTCAGGCGCTGGTGCGAGATGAGCACTTGCGGCGCGCGCGCCAAGGCTCGACGGCATTACGAGCGGACACGCGGGCGCGCCTGACTTGACGGGAACTCTTGACCGCCCTTTCGTGTTTGTAAGTCGACGGCCTACTTCAAAGGAGAAGCCCCCAGATGCGTCTGCCATTAGTCAACAATTCCACCGCTCTAACAGCGGTTGCTGTGTTTGCCCTCTTTGCTGGCACCGCCTTGCGTCCCACTACGGCAGCTGCCACCAGCTCCACGGCAGGCGTTGCGCTGAGAGCGCCGCTCGCCGGTGACGCGACAGCCGTTTTCGCGGGCGGTTGCTTCTGGGGTATCGAGGCGGTTTTCGAGCATGTGAAGGGAGTAAAGAACGCGGTTTCGGGATATGCCGGCGGCACGAGTGCTTCCGCGTCGTATGACGAGGTTAGCTCTGGCGCGACAAGGCACGCTGAAGCTGTGCTGGTAACCTACGATCCGGCGCAGGTCTCATACGCCACGCTGCTCTCCATTTTCTTCTCGGTCGCCCACGACCCCACGCAGTTGAACAGGCAGGGACCGGACACTGGGCCGCAGTACCGCTCCGCGATCTTTTACAACAGCCCGGAGCAGAAGCTAGCCGCCGAGGCGAGTGTTGCTCAGATGACCGCGGCGAAGACCTTCAAGAAGCCGATTGTCACGCAGATTGTGCCGCTGGAAAAGTTCTACGAAGCCGAGGCGTATCACCAGGATTACGCGGTGCGCAATCCGAATCAGCCGTACATCGTGTACAACGATGCGCCCAAGGTTGAGCACCTTCGTAGCAAGTTCCCCAAGCTGTTCCGCGAGCAGAAGCACGCTACGCGCTAGGGCGAGGTGCTGGTTGGCTGAACTCGCTCAGCGACGAAGGCACCATCTCGCATTGCATCTGCACTGGCCCGCGCTGTTTCCCCATTCGGGAACGGGTCAGTGCCAGTGCCAGTGCCAGTCTAAGTAGCAGTGGCCAATGCCAGTCTCGGTCTCGGTCGCAAGTGATCAGAAGCAGCCGCCTTCCGGCAGACAGGCGTTGGGAGATTAGCTGAGAGCATCTCCACGGCACGACGGTAGAATTGCGCCACCCCGAGATTGGGTGAGCCGACCGGCCACGCGGTGCAATGCCCAGCCAACGGCGGAGGACGGTACTCAGCCGCCTTCCGGCCACACCGGCCTGCATCACTTCGCCATCGTTTATCCGGACCGCGAAGCGCTCGGAAACGCCGTGCGGTCGTTGCTCGAGCATGACTATCCGATTGATTCAGCGGAGGACCACGCCGGTACCGTCTCCGTATACCTGCACGATCCGGACGGCAACGGAATCGAGATGTACTACGACCGGCCGCGGGAGATCTGGTTCGAGGAAACCGGTTTATTGCGGCTACAGCGCGAGAGCTTCGATCCTCGCGACCTTCTCTCCAGTGAAGCTTGACGGTGGAGTCATGGTTGCTTCAACTACGCAGGTCCTGCATCAAGGTTCAAAGGTTCGACACGGATGACGCGGATGTAACGGATGAAACGGATCGTTCCCGGGTGCGAAGAAGTACGTCGCCTCAACGAGTCGATCCGTTTGATCCGCTCAATCCGCAGCATCCGTGTCGAACCTTTGAACATTGATGCCTGGTTGCTTCATTGCCACGTTGCGCCGTTTCGCCAGTCGAGTGTCACTGCAGTACTGAGTCGACCACTATGCTCGCTACGGCTTCGCGGTTGCCTTCGTCGGTTCGCCACCGCTGCTCTGACCCGCGATGCGCTTGGTGTACACCGGTGGTTTCGGCCGCTTGGGAGCTTTCTCGATTCTGCTCATGACTTCCTGAATTCCGCGCTCGAGCTGCGGATCAACGCCTTTGGCCATCTGCGCTGGATCGTCGACGACATCGATGTCCGGCTCCACTCCGTGCCCCTCGATGATCCACTCTCCCTCGGTGCTGTAGATCGCGAACGTTGGCGCTGTAACGTTCCCGCGGTCGACGAGCGCGGGCGTGCCGCTGATTCCGATCAGTCCGCCCCACGTGCGCCTGCCGATCAGCGGGCCGAGTCCTGCCTTCTTGAAGTAGAACGGAAACGCATCGCCACCCGAGCCGCTCCAGCCGTTGATGAGCATCGCCTGCGGGCCCTGGTGCGCCACCGGCGGCCACTGCCAATCAACGCCGTCGCGGGTCTTCCAGTAGTTGGTTACCGGGCGGTTGAGTAGCTCGACGAAGCGGTCCGGAATCTGGCCGCCGCTGTTGAAGCGCTCGTCAATCACCAAACCTTCCTTGTGGAACTGCGCCCGAAACTGCCGCACGAGCTCCGTCTGTCCATCTACGCCCGTGCTGGGCACGTAGATATAGCCGACGCGGCCATTGCTGGCCTCCTCCACTCGGCGCCTGTTCGCTTCGATCCACGCCAGATTGCGAAGACGTCCTTCACCAGCAAGCGTCTTTACCAGCACAACTCGGGAGCCACTCATATCGGGGCGATCATTCACCGTGAGCGCTACAACGGCGTTCGCCATTCCCTCGAATGCGGCGTACACCTCCTTTTTGACGTCCAGCGGCGTGCCGTTCACCGCGAGCAGGTAGTCCCCTTCCTTGATCTTCGATCCGGGCTCCAGAAGTGGGGAACGCACTTCGCTGTCCCACGGCCCACCATCGATGATTTTCTTTATCCGGTAGACGCCATTCTCGATGGAGAAGTCCGCGCCGAGCAGTCCGACGCCCCTTCGGTTGGGAATTTCGAAGTCGCCGCCGCTCACATACGTGTGCGATGAATTCAGCTCGGCAATGAGCTCACCAATCACGAAGTTGACGTCCCAACGAGTTACTGCGTCGTCGATCAGCTTGCCGTAGCGTTCACGCATCGCGTTCCAGTCGACGCCGTGCATTCCCGGATCGTAAAAATAATCCCGCTCGATGCGCCACGCATCGTTGAAGATCTGCTTCCACTCCGCCATCGGGTCCACAGTCGTTTCCATTGACGCGGTCGCGATCTTCTTGTCCAGCTTCTGTGCAGGCTTGATCTCTATGACGAAATACTCCTGCCCCTTTCTTACCAGCATCTTCTTGCCGTCGTGCGATGCAACCATGCCGTTGGCGGCGTCGACAACGACCTTCTCGTCACGGTCGTTAAGATCGAAATACACGATGGCCCCGCTGCTGTCCCCCGAGCCCGTACGGGGCGCGCGGCGATAAAGCACCTTGCCGGAAACCGCCTGCAGCGCACCGAAGTTGCCAGGCCGTGGCGGAAGCAGCTGCGCTCGGCGCTCAAAGCCGTCGAGCTCTATTTCGACATCCTTGATGGAAGGCTTGGTCGCCGGCGCGGCAGCGGCCAACGTCTCGCGAGCGCGGCGCTGCGTGGAGTCGACCTTTTGCGCGGCCGGCGGGGTCACGTCGGCGGCAACTGGCTCCTCGTCGTTGCGGGGCGCTACCGGCGACAATACGTCACGCCGGAGCGGCACTGCCGCGATGTTGGTGCTGTTCGGATACACCCAGGTGTTATCCAGATCGCTGTACTCGGGTCGCAGAGTCCGGCCGGAGAGGAAGTACAGATACTTTCCATCGGGGTCGAAGCTCGGTGAGCCGTCGTTGAAGTAACCCGACGTCACCTGATGCACTTTGGACGCGCGCGTGTCATACAGAAAGATCGCGTCGTTGCCGTTTTCGACGTCGTGCGAGTAAGCGATCCAGCGGCTGTCCGGCGACCAGCTCAAGCGAAACCCCTGCAGCTCACCGTGCGAGTAGGAGCGCGCCGAATCGATGCGCTGCGTCTGTCCGGTCGCGATGTCCGCCACATGGATCTTCATCGACTGGTCTATGAAGGCGACTTTCTTCGAATTGGGAGACCAGTGAGGGCGATACCGGAAACCGGCGCCAAGCCTTGTCACGGTGCGCTCCGTGCCGGTGCCGTCAGCATTTCTGATGGTCAATTCGTACTCGCCAGTGCGATCGCTCCAGTACACGACGCTCCGCCCGTCCGGCGACCATGCCGGCGTGCGCTCGGCCGACCCCGACGTCCTGGTTAGATCGCGCACCAGCCCACTCTCGGCCGGCACTGTGAACACGTTGCCACGCGCCTCGAAAAGCGCCCGCTTGCCCGTGGGCGATATACCTCCCTCGGCGATCGCGGCTCCGACATTCTCCGGACGCGATTTGAGCGTGGAGCGATCGGTAAAGACCTGAACAGGCACCTCGCGAATCTTCTCTGAGGCGATATCGAACAGATACATCCGGCTTCCCGCCTGAAAGACGATGTCCGTCGGCCCCAGCGAAGGATATTTGACGTCGAAGTCCTCGAAGGTCGTCATCTGACGGAACGCGTCCTTCTTCGTGTCGTAGGCCCAGAGATTCCCACGCTCGTTTGTGCCACGATCAGACAGGAAGAACAGCGTTGACCCATGCATCATTGGCTGCGCATCGTTCGCGTTGTCCTTGGTGACGTTACGCGCAGTCTGTTTGTCGAGGTCGAAGAGCCAGATGTCCGGCGTCCATCCGCCGCGGTACCGTTTCCATGTGCGCGAGTCGACGGCGGCGGGAAGATAGGCAACGGTTTTGGCATCCTGGGAAAGCGATGCGAATTCACCGTACGGCATCGGCAGCGCTACAGGCAGACCTCCCTCGCGCGCGACCTTGAAGAGCTTGTTGTAACGGTTCGTCTCGCTCGCACGGGGCGAGGCGAACATGATGGACTTTCCGTCCGGATACCATGTGACGATTCTGTCAGGGGAGGGGTGGTAAGTAAGCCGTTGGGGGCTCCCTCCAGCAGAGGCTACGACGTAAATGTCCTCATTGCCGTCGTAGTTGCCCGTAAACGCCAGCAACGATCCGTCGGGGGAAAAGCGGGGGAAGCTTTCCTCGCCCCGTGCCGACGTCAGCCGTTGTGCGACGCCGCCGGATTTCGGCATGAGCCAGATGTCGCCGCCGTAGACAAACGCGATTTGCGTCGCCGAGACCGTGGGCTGACGCAGCATTCTCGCGTCTATCTGAGCGTCGGCAGAATTGGAGGCGAGGAGTAGAAGGGCGCCGGCGGCGGCCGGCGCAGAACGTGAGAAATTCATGGGTCGCTCGCGATTGGGGCCAGCAGGGTGGGTGTGCTAACGTCTTGCGAAGAATGACGGGTGTATGCAGTACAGGCAAGCTGCGCTTCGCGTGACGGAGTCAGTCGTCTCCATATGACACCCGCAGAGCCAAAACGGATGCTTCCAGGGCTAGGAACGTCTTGTGTCCAACGTTTACCAGCTGATCGGCGGCACCCACGGCCGGACTTCCTGGTTAGCCTGCGCACGCCTTTCCGTGAATCGGAAAACAAACTGCTGCTGCACCCGTTGGGGAACCCGGCACCCGTTAACTGTGGAAGAGCGATAACGCCAGCGAGGCATCTCGTCGAAGATCACCTTGATGAAATCAAGATACGATGCTTCCATCACGTCGACCGTCTCCGGGTCAATCATGCCCGACGAGTCGACCACAAAATTCATTAGAACCTTTCCGTCTATCCCCATCTCTCGCGCGCGCTTCGGATACTTGGGAGTATCGTTCTCAGTGTGCGGAACGGGGATAGTCCGCGTGTAGCGCGGCAGCTTTGCCCGGAAGAAGGGTTCACGGACCGCCGGACCTTTCTCGGCCGGCGTGATACCCAGGCGAAAGCTGGACGAGTCTGCCACGTCCCGCCCGGAGGCGGTTAGAAGTCCAGCCAGGACCGCCGCAGCACCAGCGCGCTGCAGCGCCACACCTAGTGCAGAATCAAGCTGCGGAACACGCGCCGGCGGCTGCACAGACAGTCCGCTTACGCCACCATGCGAGTGAAGCGTGAACTGTACCGTGCTTTCAAGATCCGGAACGACGGGGCCATCAGATTTTTCAGATCCCACGTAGGCAAAACCAGTCGATGGGCCTATCGGTAGCACCAGCGGCCGCGGAATTTCCACGAACCCTCTAATCTCCTGCAGCATGAGCGCGAGTTGCGTGCGGCGCTCTTTTGCCTGCGGCTTTCCTGGCGAACTTACGAAGTCCTCGACGGACGCCAGGCGGAGATAGAGGACCTGGTTAATGGAGTCGGTGGGGGCTACAGGAATCACGCAACCCGGCTTTGCGCTGGACGGCGCCACCGTCGCAGAATCCTGAGCGAGTGTGCGCGTGCTCAAGATCGACAATCCTATGAACGTTAGCGCAGTAATGTTCATGATTTTGCTCGAGCGGCCGTCGAAGAGCTCGCCGCCAACAACGAGGTTCGCTAGCAACTGCGAATCGATCACGAAATTATCCTTCTGCCCTCCTAGCCGCCACATGCGACAGGACACCAGCCAATCCGGGCGTAAAGAGTGCCATGAATGAATTGGCCTGGGTAGCAAACTCACCTCCGGCGTGAGAGAGATGTCACTCGGTCGATCGGGGACATCCGCCAATTCAAGGCGCGAAGTGACGGTACGCCAAATCGACCCAGCGCCACCAGCGTCACAAACTGCTCGCCGGGGATGCTCCTTGCGAACCGACAAAGCCTGGCCAAACTCCTCTTGACGTTGGAGTGCAGCACTCCCGGCGTTGCAGTGGACAGCGCGTCGCAAAGTCTCGACGGCCGAAACCAATAGGGGTTTCCGAATGTGAAGCATGTGTTCGCGACCCAGAATTTTGGACCGCACTGGGGCGGAATCGATCAGCGTCACGTGCAGCTATGCCGCCGCTTTGGCTCAGAGCGGCAGATCGAAGTGTCCACGGTGCGTACCACCCGCGCGGACGCGCCCGCCTTCGATCGCGCAGAACCTTACAACATTATACGGCAGCCCTTCACACAGAAGGAGGCAAAGCGTTTCACTAATACAGTCGGCTGGGCTGCGTCGCTCGCGAAGCATTGTGCCCATGATGTAGAGCTGATCCACTGTGGCGAGATTCGTCCGACCAGCATTGCCGCGTGGTGGGCGGCGCGGCGGGCACGAGTTCCCTTCATTCTTTATGTGAACGGACTGGACCTGCTTCTGGAACAGCGCCGGGCGCGCGTTCCACGGTTGCGGTTGCTCGCTCGCACTCTGCTCGGTGGTGCTGGCGGTATCGTGGCGAATTCCGCATGGACTGCGGAAGCGGCTGCCGATTTGATTAGCGCCGTTGGTGTGAAGCAACAGCCGCCGATCGCCGCCATCGATCTGGGCACCGATCCTGACCAGTTTCATCCATCGCGCGACACCGGCTCTCTTCGCGCACGGCTGGCTCTCGGCGACGCTCCGCTCCTCCTTACGGTCGGACGTCTGCTGCCGCACAAGGGTCAGGATGTAACCATTCGCGCTTTCGCTCTTCTCGTGAGCGAGTTTCCAGAGCTCCGCTATCTGATCGTCGGCGCCGGACCTCACGAGCATCCACTCCGGAAGCTCGCCGCTGACCTCGGTGTCGCGGAGCGAGTGCTTTTTGAAACCGGCCTGTCAACGCCGGATGTCGCGGAAGCGCATGCCACGGCAACTGTGTACGTAGGCCCATCGCGCCTGCACGACGAAGTCAACGTGGAAGGATTCGGTCTGGTCTTCTCTGAAGCCTCGGCCAGCGGCACCGCGGTGGTTGGAGGAGACTCGGGCGGCGTGCGCTCGGCGGTTCGGCATGGTGAGACCGGGCTCGTAGTGCCTCCAGGGGACGAGCGCGCCGTGGCGGACGCGATCCGCGAGCTGCTTCTCGACCCCGGCCGGCGAGAGGCCATGGGACGGCAAGGTCGCTCCCTCGTTGAGACCTACTACAACTGGGATCGCGTCGCCAGCGACACACTCGAATTCGCACAATCCGTCCTTCGAACTGAGCGAGCAAAGAAAACGTCTCGTCGCTGAGCTTGCTGCGGTCGCAGCAGCAAGCTCAGGCCCCCGCCATATCTAGGTCAGCCGGATGTGCGTTACTCGCGCATGCTTTTTCCAAAAAAACTCTGACTCGACTAGCAGCACCGCCACTCACTTCACGCCGCGAACAATCCGTACAATCCGTTTTCATCCGTAGCATCTGTTCAACCTTTCGTTCTTGATGCGTGTTTAGCCTTTTGCTTCTTGATGCCTGTTCCACCTTTCGTTCTTGATGCCTGTTCAACCTTTCGTTCTTGATGCGTGTTTAGCCTTTGGTTCTTGATGCCTGTTCAACCTTTCGTTCTTGATGCCCGTTTTTAGGGGAGCACGAAGAACAGCTCACTGGCCGAGGTCTCCAGGGAGCGCCGTGGTGAACCTGGAGAACAACCG
>JACMME010000035.1 GCA_014379205.1 Gemmatimonadaceae bacterium | reverse complement strand
CGAACACGTCTCGCATGAAACCGTCCGGGCGAGTGTCGGCGACATCGTCTCCGGGTCCGCACAGGTGTCGCGACAGTAGATCGGGAGAACCAACCGGAGATGCTCTCCCTAACGAAGGATCACCCGGGTCTGAGGTAGACATCGGCAGACGTTGCACCTCATCCGGCCGGGCGCAACGCAATGAAAAGCGGCTTTCGGCGAATGGCAACCAAGCCCCTGTCGTCGTCGACGCGAGCGTCACCGACCAGAGAGAGAGCGGACGGCTTCGGCAGGGCGATGGCACTCGTACTCGCTTTAGAAACAACAGTCCAATGACCCTTCCGGCCGCCGTAGCGTGTGTATTTCATCAACTTCGCGTCCATTTCGGCGGACTGGATCGACCATCCGTTTTCGCGCGAGACGAAAGCCAGCGATAGCGTGGCATGCGGCTGCCTTGCGTACGCCACGGAAAACTCCACGGTGCTCGCGGCGCTCGATCCACCGAGATACGTCGGGAGACCGAATGTCCGCAGGGCAAAGTCCGGTGTATTGCTCCCGGTGGTAGGAAGCGACGAGCCCCAGATGATGTGCCGGCCAGTCGCGGTCGGCGGGTACGGCGGGTAATTGAGCTCGATGTAATAGTCGAATTGATTCAACGCGCGCGGATCGTCGGTATCCGTTTCGTCGACGTCGGTTCCGAGGGTGTAGTGAGCCGAGTCCAGCCGAAGTTCGAGGATGATCTCCTCCGTCGGCTCGCAGCCCCCGTAGTTCGACACGCAACTCGTGACGGCGCCGCTGAACTGGAAGACGTAGTCGGCGAAGGCGGTGGGCGCGGCGAGCAGCGCGATCCCGGCCAGGACGGTCGCCCGGGCGACTCTCGTGTTCGAAATACCTGAAACGATGGTTTTTGTGTTCATTTCGGTCTCCTTGGGCGCGAAGCAAAGCAAAACACAATCGATTGGAGCCGGCTGAGGGCGCCGGTGGCGGCCGATACCGAAGTGGGACATATTTCCGCCAGGCGTTCGCGCGCGCAGTCCGGCGTGATGCGATGCGATCAGCACGGTTCCGGCATCCCCGGAGATCGACTATCAATCTCCGGTACAAACTTCTGGCGGAAGGATGCAGCCGACTATCTACCATGGCCCATCGAAGCAGATCGAAGACGTCTAATCTTTCGTCTTGCCTTTCGGATCCTTGAAGTGATCCTTCTCCAGCAACGCAATCACGCGGTCGTATAGACCGTCGTAGCGCTTCTCGGCATCGAGCAGAAATTTCTTCAGGCCGGCGTCCGGCTCAGCTTCGGCCATCACCTGGCACAGGTGGCGCTCGTGGTTGAAGCCATTGGCGTACCCGATCAGCACAGTGCGCTCGTATTCACGCCCGCCACGGCCGATGATGGGCGCGAAATACCGCGCGCGGCCCTTGGAGATCGCGGCGCGCTTGCGCTTCTCCATCTCCGGCAACGGGTCCAGATCGATTCGCACGCCGGGATAATCCTTGGCGATTCGTTCCAGGTCTTTCTTCAGTTGACCCCCGACCTCAGCAGCGGCGGCAACGACCTCCTTCATCGTTTCCGATTCGACTTTCACATAGAGAATCAACTCGGCGAGATCGAGCTTGCTGGCATCCATGTACAGCATGCTGTAGCCCTCGCTGAGCACCAGCCGCTGCTTGCTCAAGTCAGGTGCTTTCGCACGGCTGGCCTCGGCGTTGACGCCCGGCTGCTTTTCCAGATTGGCACAGCCTGCGGCGAGGCCGGCCAGCAGGAATGTGACCACCGTTCGATGTAACGAGTTACGCATTTTCATCTCCGGAAAGACGCGGCATAGAGTCTCGTCGAAGCCGACGTTACCGCTTTTCGGAACGCTTACGGGACGGAAGCTATCGTCAACATGCGTCCGAGGTGGCCTACTGGTAGGCGCGCAGGCCCACGCTGGGTGCAATTCTTGAGAATCAGGACTTTAGCTCGTGCGCATATCCCATTTCGCGCAAGGTCGCGGAGGTGAGCATCGCACTTGCCTGGCGCAGCGCTTCGAAATGCAGCCTTTCTGGAAAAGAATCCTGGGCGCCGAACCAAAATCCGCCACTGCTGTGCATTGACTCGCGAAATCCTCTCACCGCGACCAATTTTTAGCGGTCCATTCGGCCTAGCTGGTTGTTACTCATTCGACGAATGACACTGAGTAGTGACCTGGCATCGTTGGGAATGATGTTAGTCACGGCGGCGCTGGTAGCTCCGGCATCGGGATCGCGACTGGCGAGATGCATTGACGCGCCCGGCCGCGCTGCAAATGCAATATCTGCGCTATCTCATGGAGTCGCGGCCGTACTTTGGTCGGGTCGGCGATCGGGCGATGAAAACCGCCGCAAGAAAACCAGCCCTGATACTAGCAGCCATGCGGCCGCTGGAACTGGCACCGGCGTGAGTCTCGTGAGCGACTCTATATCGCCACTAAACGAGTCTGACCGGTAGAGACCACCGCTCGGACCGTTACTGACGCTGAAACCAAATCCCCGGCTCCTTGCCAGAGATATATCGGGTGGCTCCGAGCTCAAACTGTTTCCGGTGAGCAATGTTGGCTGCCAGCCGATTGTGTACAAACTAAGAGACAAGCTTGTTCGCAGCGAGTCACCAACGGAGTCGGTCTGCACGCGATAGAAATCTTCCAACATGCCAGCCATGGACGGAGAATCGTTAGCGACGACGATATCGTTTATACCGAGCGGCACCGAGATCGTGGATGCGCCGACCTGCAGCGTGACCTGCGTGAGCGCGCCATCGTACCAAGACCCGGATCTTCCCGGAGTCTGCGTGTCGAACGAATAATCGAGCGTGTAGGCGTCGCCGACGCGACCGATGATGGGCAGAAACCCATCGTTGCTGTCGACAATGCTGATGGTGCCGGTTGCCCGAAAGGTAACGATCTCCGCATGCGCAGCAGGCAGCATCAAAGCCAACACTAGAAAAATTGCGCTTCGTCCAAGCATTCTCAAACCCCTTTCTGTCAAGACAGAAATGCTACGTAGGTTGGCCCCTGCGTAGGCTCTTCGAAGCAAGTGACGGCCGTATGGCATACGAGTTACCCCGCACCATATGGGCGAATGGCTCGACGCGAGAAATGCCCTACTGCGAAGCTGGCCAATGCCTGTCAGCTTCGAACGAGCCAAAAAAAACCGCAGGCGCTCATCCATCTTGCAACACTCCCGCCAAAGCATATGAGTTCTGCCCAAAAGCCGGAAAGTGTTACCTATGTGTCCGGAATGATCTGTTACTCATCAATCCGGAAGGGCACAGCCTCGGCTCGTGCGCACATCCCATTTTTCGCATGGAGCCGTGTGCCGCGGCCGGGTTTGAAGTAGCTTCCAGCCAGGCTAACCACGGCTGGCGAGTTGATGCTCGAAAAGCGAATCAACGAGATGTTCGGCGACGACGGCCCCACCGGGTTCGGATCCGGGTGGTGGAGTGGCGTCCTGTCGGCGTTCTTCGGAATGCTGGCGTTCGGTGCGGTGATCTGCCTGCATTTTCCCCAGCTCCTCTCTTCACCCGAGCTGCGGCCTTACTACCGGATGGACATCATCCGCCTGTTGATCCAGGCGGTAGTCGCGGGAGCGATCATCTGCGGAGTGATCTCCGCGATGTTGCGGAAGAAGAAGGTCCTCGCATTGACGGGAATGGTGTTCGCGCTCGGCGCGACCTTGCTGGGTGGGGCCAGTGTTCCCATCAATGCCGATCTGCGAACTGGTCCTGCCATCGGCCTGGACTGGTTCCTGCTCGACATGCTGTTGATGACCCTTATCTTCTCCCCGATCGAGGTCCTCTGGCCCGCGTATCCGAAGCAGAGCGTCTTCCGCGGCGAGTGGCTCAACGACATCGTGTACTTCCTGTCCACGCACCTGCCGATCCAGATCACGAGTTTCCTGATCCTGCTGCCGGCCACCCAGCTCACGT
>JACMME010000034.1 GCA_014379205.1 Gemmatimonadaceae bacterium | reverse complement strand
GGGGACCACCTACCAGACCGCCGCTCGGCGAGAGAAAGGGTCGCCACGAAGCGCGCTGAGGAACTTCCGCTTCGGGAAGGCTGACACGATAGCGCACCAAGGCGTCACCACCACGAGTCACGACTCGCCAGAGCGCGCTGTCCTCACGAACTACTATGGATGTCCCCGACGTCGCGACGACGTTCACATCTCCAACGAAGCGCCAAAATTGGTCGTCGTACTCCGGATGAGCGGCCATTGCCAGCCGGAATGTGTCCGGGACATTCCGGATACGCAGCTCAACATCGAAGCCGGAGAGATTGCTCGAGTCGACGCGTAACGTATAGGCAATTGCGGTTTGCGGACGTACCAATCGAACGTGATTGGCTCCGGAATTCCGCACGGACGTTTGCGCGGCAACCGTCGAGACACTAAACGACAACGCAAGGACGGAGCGAGTGAATGGGTGCCTGGACAGGATCAGCAATCGTTCCGTTTGGTCGGCGGTTAGAGAAGTGTGCGCCGAATACGATGCCGCTCGGGGGCAGTTGGTTGACAAACCGAGATCGCACTGCGGTAGCCATGAATCTCAGGCTTGGGGGGGAGGCTTCAATTTGGCCGCGGAGTGGTACTCTCCGAGCCATTCAACGGCTTTGCCGCGGAGAAGCGGCTAATGTTGTGACGACTGACTTTCAACGACTCTGACCCCTTGAACGGCCCGAGAGGTTATAATGATCGTGCCTCGTAACCGCCAACGGACCAACCGGTTGCGACATGAATCCCTGGATACCTATGTGATCAGCAATCTCATGCCGGCCCTGACGCCAGCCGAATGGGCTGGAGTGCTCGCCAAGCGAGCCAATCTGGAAGCGATACGGGACCAGTTTCTTGACACTCCCTTCTCCCCGCACGCCGTCGCGGCTCTGCTGTTGTACGAGCAACCGTTTGGATTCTCAGCCCAGGACGTCGAGGATGAGACCCAAGTGGCGGCTTACTGCGATGTCATGGCTGGAGAAAACGAGCTGGCGGGTAAATCTGCCGAAGCCGCTACTTTCCGAATGCTCGGCGGCCGGCACCAGGAGCGCGCGGAGAGGATAGCGGCGCTGCTCCCACCCATGGGACCAGTGGAGATGCCGGCAAGATAAACGCGCGGTCCCCGAGAATCGGAAACCGCGCGTTTATATGGGCTTACTGGAAAGCGATCACAAAAGACCGCTAGCCGGTCCCGCCGGGCACAATCAGTCGGCTACAGCTTCTGTGGTTTTCTGAGCCGCTGGCGGCCTGCCCCTCTGAGCCCAATGCCCACGTCCGGCAAAAGGCTGCGAGCGCGCGGTCAGGCGATCATTATAATACGTCACTATGCGCGACCTGACAGACTCCTGCGTGTCGCCAGTCGCCGCGTGAAAAGGCGCGTACCGCTGCCCGTCACCAGAAACGTTGAACCACCACCATGCCTCGTTCTTTGCCGTGCGTGACTTTTCCACGGCGCATGTGTAAGTCCGGCCGCCGTCTTCAAAGTTGAATGCTTTTGTCAAGGATCTCTCCGCCTGGGTACTCGTAAAGCAACATTGGTGTTTGTAAATCTAACCGGTCGACGACCTTTTCGCTGACAAATCAGTATCAAACGCAAGACCGCTTCTCTGGAGGGCAAATTTTGGCTATCAACTCGGATCGCGGGATAGTCGGGGCCGCCATTCTCGCAATCGGTATCGCTTTAGCGGGCTTCCTTGCCGGCAATGGCCTCGCCCGTGCCCGCGCGTCCGACCGGTTCGTCACCGTCAAGGGTATCTCGGAACGGGAAGTCCGAGCCGACCTCGTGATCTGGCCGCTCCGGGTTGTGGCTGCGGATGACGACCTTGGCCGCGCGCACACGCAAATCCAAGGCAGCGTGCGGAAAATTCTCGTCTTTCTGGCCGGCCAGCAGATCGATACGTCTCAAGCAGAGCTTCAGGACTTTTCGGTTTCGGACGCCCAGGTCAATCAGTATGGAGGTGGAACCCAGGCAGGCTCACGGTATGTCATTCGGCAGACAGTCGTCGTACGATCACCAAATCCGGACAGGGTTCTATCCGCAAGTCAACGGGTTGGGGAACTCGTGAATGCCGGCGTGGTCCTGTCATCCGGAGGCGAGTACGGATCGGGGGGTCCGACGTTCATTTTCACGAAGTTGAACGAGCTCAAGCCGCCGATGATTGCCGAAGCCACGGCTCGCGCCCGGGAAGCGGCCGAGCAGTTCGCGCGAGATTCACGAAGCGCGCTGGGCGGTATCCGTCGCGCGAATCAGGGTGTTTTCGAGATATTGCCGCGCGATCAGGCGCCCGGAATCGCCGAGGGTAGCCAGATTGTCAAAACGGTGCGCGTAGTCTCGACCGTGGAGCATTTCCTGAGAGACTAGGGGACTGTTCCGAATAGGTACCGACCACCTGACGCCCTCGTTTCAACGCGAGGAGTACTTATGCTTTGGCTATGCGCTGTCGAGCGACAAACGGCGCAAGAATTCTTACCGTAAAAGCCAATCGGCGTTTCGACCGCAATCTATCACGACCGTCCGCGACGATCGTTGACCTTATGGTTGCGGATTCGTGGTTCTGGTAAGAGGTTAGCTTCCTCTCCTTCAGGACCAAATGACTTCCCCCTACCGATCTCCAGTCGGCCAGCGGAATCTGGCGCTTATTCGAATTTCGCTGCTCATTGGGGTACTAATGTTTGGCGCTTTCACCTGGTGGCTGCAACGCGCTGGAGACCGTCCGCCATCTGATCCATCGACCCTTCGGTTACTGAGAATCGAGGGCTTCGTGGTGTGGGGCGCCTCGATCGCACTCTTGGCCTTTCTGCGCGCCCGTGTCGGAAAATCCGCGGACCTGGCTCGCCCCTCTTACCTCGTAGTAAGCTGGATAGTGGCTGAGGCTGTAGCGCTGTTCGGGGGCGTCGTGTACTTCCTCAGCGGCGATGCCCGCTGGTACATCGCCGGACTCTTCTTCATGATCGCCGCGTTCCTCCTGTTTCCGTTGCGGAGAGCGTAGTAGTCGGGCAATGATAGTGGTCACGCACCTAAAGTGCTCCCGTACGCTCAATCTGCCTCTCGATCCGCCCAGCCTCCATGCGCCCGTGACTCCCCTCATGGGCAAATAGTCCCTCTCACAGGCTACTTAACTTCAATCTCCCAGCAGTGACGGTGCCCTGACGGGCCGCCGCTATGTTCCATCGCCCGCCTCGGCAGCACTATAATCATGGATACGAATGCTCACTAAAGAGTCGATCGCCTTTCTCAAGAAGCTGCTGGATACGCCTGGTCCATCCGGATACGAATCCGCGCCCGCGCGCGTGTGGCGCGAGGAAGCCAAGAAGTTCGCGGAGGAAGTTTCATCGGATGTTGCCGGCAACAGCATGGCGGTCGTCAATCCGGGCGGATCACCCACAATCATGCTCGATGGCCACATCGACGAGATCGGCCTGATAATCCAGTACATCGACGATGACGGGTATCTGTACATAGGACCCGTCGGCGGCTGGGACTCTCAGGTACTCGTCGGCCAGCGCCTGAGATTTCTCTGCTCGGATGGAGACGTTTTCGGCGTCGTTGGGAAAAAGCCGGTGCACGTCATGAAGCCGGAAGATCGCGAGAAAGCCACCAAGATCACCGATCTATGGGTGGATATCGGAGCTGCCAACCGGGCGGAAGCCGAGGCGCGCGTCAGCGTCGGCGATCCCGGCGTCATAGACGCGCGCGCGCTGGATTTTCCGAACAACCGGCTGGTGTCGCGGTCTATCGATGATAGAATTGGCGCGTTCACTGTGCTCGAGGCGCTGCGTCAGTACGCTGAGCGGCCGGGACAGGCCAAGGTGGTGGCAGTGGCCACAACGCTGGAGGAGATCTCCTGGCATGGTGGCGGCGCGACTGTCTGCGCGACGTGCATCAATCCTAAAATGGCGCTTGTCGTCGATGTCACTTTCGCTACCGATCACCCCGGGATGGAGAAAAAGGAGATCGGCGATCACCGGCTTGGCTCCGGTCCGGTATTGACTCGCGGGGCACTGGTGTCACCCGTCCTGCTGGCTCTCCTCAGAAAAGTAGCGACAGAGGGCAATATCCCGTTCACCCTGCATGCTGCGGGGCGTGATACGGGCACCAACGCTGACGCTATTCATATCGCGAAGGAAGGAATTGCCACAGCCCTCGTGTCACTCCCCAATCGCTACATGCACTCTCCCAATGAGATGGTCAGTCTCGACGACGTTGCGCACGCAGCCACACTCATAGCGGAGACCTGCAGAATGGTGACGGACGAAACGGACTTTACCGCTCGCTAACAGGACCGCGGATTGCGGATTGCGGATTGCCGATTGCAGATTGCTTGGGACGAACGTGAACGCGCAGTTACTTCGCCGCTCACCGCGGTGTGACAACCGTGCACCGGGCACCGAGCACCAGGCACCGCACTCGTGGCGGTTGGAATTCTCATGACTCTCCGCTTCCATGCTTGTGCACGTCTGCTCCTGTGCCCAGCACTTCTCCTTCATACCGCTTGTCACTCCTCGGCGATTTCGCCCGCCCCTATGGCCGCGGATTCGCTGGCGCTCAAACAGGACGTCGCGTATCTCGCAAGCGATGAGCTCGAAGGACGCGGGACGGGCACCAGCGGTAACTACGCGGCAGCGCGGTACCTTCAGCAGCGCTATCGGGCGCTCGAGCTCGAGCCGATTGCCACCGTGGATGCCGTGTCCTGCGCTATCGGGAAAGATTCTGCCGACGCGCTGCGAAGAAACATCGAGTCGCGATCTGGTTCCGGCACTGGGGTGACTCCGCACGCAAGGCCGTGTGAGAAGCATTTCTTTCAGAAGTTCACACCAAGCTCACAAGTGTTGGCGCACTCGTCTCTGGTTCGTTTCCTCGGAACCCAGAACGTGGTAGCGCTGCTTCCTGGAACCGACCGGGAGCTCCGCGACCAATACATCGTGATAGGTGCGCATTTCGACCACCTCGGACGGCTCACCTTCGGTGCGCTCGACCCTGGCGCCGGCGATGCCATCCGCAACGGCGCCGATGACAACGCATCCGGCACCGCGGCTGTGCTCGAGCTTGCGCGTCTGCTTAGTCGTCGCCCGCTCAAGCGCTCCGTCATATTCGCCAACTTCACCGGCGAGGAGCTCGGTCTACTGGGTTCGCAATTTTTTGTGGAGCACTCGCCGGTGCCACTGGAAAAGATTGTTGCGATGCTCAACTTCGACATGGTGGGACGCTTGCGAGATGACAAGCTCATTGTCTACGGCACTGAGACCGCCAAAGAGCTATCGGACATCCTCGAATCTTCCAACACTACACCTGTCCTGAAAGTCCGCGCTGTTCCAGGTGGATCGGGACCGTCGGACCACAGCTCCTTCTACAACAAGAACATTCCGGTCCTGCATTTTTTCACTGACCTTCACGACGACTACCATCGCGCAACTGATGATGCGCAGCTCATCAACGCAGCAGGTATGGCGCGAGTTGTCGATTTCGCCGAGCGTGTCTCACGAAGGATCGGAGATAGGCCGTCGCCGCTCAGCATCGTACGCCATGCAGCGCCGCCACCCATTGCGCGCGCCAGCAGCGGCTCACGTCCGTATCTCGGCACGGTGCCGGATATGGCCACCGTGGACGCTGGGGGTTTGCGCATATCCGGAGTTACACCAGGCAGCCCGGGCGACAAGGCCGGCATGCGCGCGGGCGACGTGATCGTGCAGCTGGATGGCAAGACAGTCACCGATCTGGAGACCTACGCTCAGGCATTGTATGCGCGAAAAGCCGGTGATGCTATTGCGATAGTGGTCGTGCGCGCCGGCGAGCGTGTAACGGTCAATGCCATACTGGGGAAAAGGGAGTAGGGGTGCAGAGCCTGGAAGCAGGAACCAGGCACCAGGCACCAGGAACCAGGAAAATCAGCTGATTTCCAGTTTCAGATGCTCGCTCGTGGAAACCTGGTTCCCGGTCCCCTCGTTCCTGACACGTGGGTCCCTGGTCCCTGATTCCTGCAACACCTGAGGAGACTGAGTATGTCGCATCGATTTCGCTGGTCCCCGATGTTTGGTTCCTGGTTCCTGGTTCCTGGTTCCTGGTTCCTCGTTTTTGCGGTTGCGCAGTCGCAGCAATCTGCTGCGCCGCCGGCTACAACGTACGTATTGCGTGCCGCTCGGCTGATCGACGGGACCGGAACGGCACCGATCCTGAACGGCGTGGTGGTTGTTACCGGAAACAGAATTTCGGCCGTGGGGCGTGCGGAGAACGTTACGGTGCCGCAAGGCGCCAAGACGATAGATCTCGGTGACGCGACGTTACTGCCTGGATTCATCGACTCCCACACCCACATTGTGGGACGCACGCTTGGCGATCCGAAGGGAGACATGGCCAGCGTCAAGGACTTTGCGAGTTTTGGAGCGATCCTTGGCGTCGACAACATGCGAAGGACATTGATGTCGGGGTTCACGACCATTCGCAATCTGGGTGCTGGCGATTTTGATGACCTCGCACTTAGACAGGCGGTGGAAGAAGGAAGGATTGCCGGCCCCAGGATGCAGGCGTCAGCGCACGCACTCGGAATCACTGGCGGTCACTGCGACGAGAATGGTTACAAGCCCGGAATGTTCGACGGGGGAGTCAAGCAGGGCATCGCAAACGGACCAGCGGAGGTCAGGGCTGCGGTGCGCTATCAGGTGAAGTACGGTGCAGACGTAATCAAGACTTGTGCGACCGGCGGGGTGTTGTCGGAGGGCGACGCTGTTGGCACCACGCAGTACACCCTCGAGGAGCTCACTGCAATGGTCGAAGAGGCGCACAAGCTCGATGAACGTAAGGTCGCCGCACACGCACACGGAGCAGAAGGCATCAAGATCGCAACTCGAGCTGGCGTTGCCTCCATCGAGCACGGCTCCTTTCTCGATGCCGAGGGGGCACGTTTGATGGCGCAGAAAGGGACATTTCTGGTGCCGACGCTGGTTGCGGGCGAGGCGGTCGAGCGCGCCGCGAAAAGCGGAGTTCTGAAGGGTCTGCGAGGGGAAAAAGCACTTGTAGCCGCGGCGTCAATGAAGACCGCGATCAGGCTGGCGGTTGCGAACAAGGTTCCCATAGCGCTCGGCACAGATGCGGGCGTGATCGCGCACGGGTCCAACGGCCGGGAATTCACGCTTCTGGTGGAGTGGGGCGGGCTTTCGCCAATGCAGGCGATAGTGGCTGGCACGATGGGTAGCGCAAAGCTGCTCGCCTGGGACAAGCGGATAGGTTCACTAACCGCGGGGAAGCTCGCCGATATTGTCGCGGTTCCGGGTGATCCAACCAGGGACATCACGGCGATGGAGCGCGTGAGCTTTGTGATGAAAGACGGCGTGGTCCACAAGACACCGGAGCGCGCTGACGCAATACCGTAAACCTGAGATTGCGGATACGAGCCATGCCGCTCCACGCGTTCAGCACGGCTGCCTATACCATTCCGCTGCCGCCAGGCCATCGCTTTCCGATCGAAAAGTACGCGCTTCTGCGGGACTTGGTCGTCGCGCAGGGTCTCGTGCCGAGTGACCGGCTTCATTCACCCGATCGCGCCGGCGTGGATGAGTTGCAACTCGTTCATACTTTCGACTACGTCGACCGTCTGACGGAGGGGCGACTGACGGAGAACGAAATGCGTCGCGTAGGCTTCCCCTGGTCTGCCGAGTTGGTCGAGCGATCGTACCGCGCCGTAGGCGGCACGATCGGCGCATCACGAGCGGCGCTCGAAAACGGCATCGCGATGAATCTGGCGGGAGGCACGCACCACGCCTTCGCGGATCACGGTGAAGGTTTCTGCGTTTTCAACGACGTTGCCGTTTCCATCCGGGTGCTGCAGCGAGAAGCGCGCATTGAGCGAGCGGCGATCATAGACCTGGACGTTCATCAGGGCAACGGAACGCACGCCATTTTTTCCGGCGACGCAAGCGTCTTCACTTTCAGCATGCATGGCGGCCGGAACTATCCATTCAGCAAGGTGGCGGGCTCGCTCGATATCGAGCTGCAGGATGGCACGGGCGACGAAAGCTATCTCGGGCTTCTCGCCAAGCACTTGCCTGAGGTTCTGGCGCGCGCCGCGCCGGATCTGGTTGTGTACCTGGCGGGAGCCGACCCGCACGAACGCGACCGGCTTGGAAGGTTGAGGATGACGCATGAAGGCTTGAGCAGGCGCGATGTCATGGTGATCGAAGCGTGCAGGGACGCGGGAATTCCAATCGCCATTACCATCGCGGGCGGATATGGGAATGACATCATGGAGACGGTGAAAGTGCACGCCAACACGGTCAGAGTCGCCCGGGATTTTGCGTAGTTCGCCCCGCAATCCAACCCTTTTGAGCATCGGATAGTCTAAGGAGCACACTCTCACAAGGTGCCGTTCGTCATGCCGTGTCTGTTCTGTCGTTCTGTAAGCTGCTCGACGCTTGCGATTCTGGCTCTCATCTCTGCGCCTCCGGCTCCAGCGTATTCACAGGCCGCGAACGGTCAGCATTCAGTTGCTCCACCAGTATCGCGCGCAGTCCAGCGTACAGGCCCGATCACAATCGACGGCCGGCTGGACGATGCAGGGTGGGCAGCCGCGACTCCAATCACGAACTTCACGCAGTTCGATCCGAACGAGGGACAACCAGGGACGCAGCGCACCGAAGTCCGCTTCCTGTATGATTCCGATGCGCTATTCGTAGGCGCCCGAATGTACGACTCGCTTGGCGCGAAAGGCGTAAGCACGCGACTCGCCCGTCGCGACCAGGGCACGGACTCGGATTGGTTCCACGTTGTTATCGACTCGTATCACGACCACCTCGGTCGCGCATTTTTTGAAGTCAACCCGTCGTCCGTCAAATTCGACGCTTTGGGACAGGGTGGATCCAACCCCGACGCGTCATGGGACCCTATTTGGGAGGCAGTCGCGCAGATCGATTCCCTCGGGTGGACCGCCGAGATGCGTATCCCGCTTTCGCAGCTCCGCTTCTCTCGCGACTCTGTCCAGACGTGGGGGCTCCAGATACGGAGGTTTGTCAACCGGCTGAACGAACAGACCCAGTGGGCACACTGGGGCAAGACCGAAGCGGGGGGACCAGCTCGCTTCGGACATCTGGAAGGTATTCGCATCGGTACGCGCGCGCGGCAGCTCGAGGTGCTCCCGTACGTCGTCGCCCGATCGAAGTTCGTTCGTCCAAGCGACCCGAATGATCCCTTTCAGGACAGGAGCGAGTACGCGACGCGCATAGGTGGCGACGTGAAGTATCTGCTCACGTCAAATCTCACGCTGGATGCAACGATCAATCCCGACTTCGGGTAGGTTGAAGTCGACCCTGCCGTAGTCAATCTGTCAGCTTTCGAGACATTCTTTCCGGAGCGACGGCCGTTCTTTGTGGAAGGCGCGGGAATCTTTAACTACGGCGGCTTTAGCTGCTTCTTTTGCAGCAACGTTTCGTCGCTGGATCTGTTTTACTCGCGGCGGATCGGGCGGCAACCGCAGGGATTTGCAACCGGCACATACGTCGACATTCCTGAAAACACGGCGATCCTCGGTGCCGCCAAGATCACAGGACGAACTGGCAGCGGCATATCGCTTGGCCTGCTCAACGCCGTTACGCGCGAGGAACGCGCGTCTGTGATCGATACGGCTGACGGCCAAAGCGTCTTCCGATCGCGTGTGCCCGTGGAGCCACTCAGCAACTACCTCGTGGGCCGGGGCCGAAAGGACTTTCGCAACGGCAACCTCGTGGTCGGCGGTATCGTCACGTCTGTACTCCGGAGCTTCGATACGCTTGCGCTCGCTGAGCGACTGAACCGCCACGCCGAGTCCGTGGGCACGGACCTGGAGCTGCGCTGGCACGATCGGAGGTACAGTCTGTCGGCGCAGTTTGCGGCATCCAACATCGACGGCGATTCCAACGCGATCCTCCGGGCGCAGCGTTCTTCAGCGCGCTACTACGACCGGCCGGACCGGGACGGCGGCCGCGGAGCGGACCCAACTGCAACGTCAATGCAAGGGTACGGCGGATATACCCGACTTGCCAAGGATGCCGGTGACTGGCTCTGGGAAGGATCAGTGAACTACCGCAGTCCCGGCTTCGAGGTGAACGATCTATCCTTCCTCACACGCGCGGATTACGTGTGGATGAACGGGAACGTCTTTCGCTACTGGGCCAAGCCGAGGTCCTGGTATCGCGATTTGTCCGTGATAGCTGGTGCACAGCAGCAGTACAACTATGACAGTGATCTCATCGACCGGCAATTCCACGCGTTCTTCAGTGGCACAGCACGGAATTTCTGGCGCGGCAGTGTCTTTTACATACTTCGCCCCGCGACCCTGGAGGACCGACTCACGCGCGGTGGTCCGGTGGTGATGCGCGGAACCACGCGCACAGCGTTTCTGAACCTGAATTCCGACTCGCGCAAGCGCATCGTCCTGTCGACCAATCCTACTTACGGATGGAACGATGAGGGTGGCTACGGTTACAGCGCCAACCTTGAAGCGACCTTCAAGCCAGCATCCAACATCAGCTTGTCGCTAGGCCCAGCATTCGACAGATCGTCTTCCCCCAACGGATTCGTGGGATCGGCCGCGGCGGATACAGCCACCGATGCAATAGCCAAACGCTTTTTCGGGCGGCATTACATATTCGCCGACCTGGTTCAGCGAACGTTCTCGATGGACACCCGTCTGAACGTGACATTTACGCCGACGCTGTCTCTCGAGCTGTATGCTCAGCCACTCATCGCCAGCGCGGACTACTCGAACTACAAGGAGTTCAACGCGCCGCGCTCACTTCAGAAGAATGAGTTTCAGCGTGAGGGCAGTATAACGCGGGGAGATCGTGGCACGATCGTGGAGCGAGGCAGTGAAGGAAACACATTCTTCGAGATCGATCCGGACGGTCCGAGCGGGCCTGCAAGCGTGTTCACGCTGAACCCAAGCTTCGTGGACTTCAATTTCCGCTCATTGCGCGGTAACGCGGTGATGCGGTGGGAGTATCGGCCAGGCTCGACACTCTTCGTGGTATGGACGCAAGACCGTAGCGACTTTGTGTCCGAAGGTGATTTCCAGCTGCGAAGAGACAGGCAGGCGCTGTTCAAGGCCCACCCTGACAATGTCTTTCAGATCAAGTTGAATTATCACTTCGGATTCTGATTGAGGCGGATAGCGGATAGCGGATAGCTGATGGCTGATGGCGGATGGCACCTTTTGCTATGTGCTATCTGCCATCTGCCATCTGCCATCTGTTATGTTGTACCAGTCCAACGCCCACGAAATCTTGTCATCTCGCATTCCTCCGCCACGCGAATCCGGCTTTACCAGGTCGACGGCCGTGCCGCTCTACTGGACGGCGTACGGTGAGATAGGCGCTCCGCGACTGCTGCTCCTGCATGGTGGGCCCGGTGCACACCACGACTACATGCTTCCACAGATGCTGCGCCTGGCCGAGTCGCATGAGTTGATCTTCTACGACCAGCGAGGTGGAGGTCGCTCCAGGACTGACGACCGCCAGGATATCACCTGGCAGACGCATACTGATGACCTGCGCGCGATTGTGGCGGAGCTGGGCATCGAGCCACTGTCGCTACTGGGATATTCATGGGGAGCACTGCTGGCGCTGCTGTACGCTCTGTCAGCATATGAAGACGATACGAGCAGCCCACCTCACCGGCTGGTGCTCATGAGCCCTGCTCCGCTCACGCGCGAGTACCGAAACGCTTACGAAGATGAGTTCGACCGCCGCATGGCCGGCGCTGATGTGCGCACGCTTCGCGAAGAGCTTGCCGCATCGGGGCTGCGGGAGCGAGACGCCGCGGCGTACCGCCAGCGCGGCTTCGAGCTCAGCGTCGCCGGCTTCTTCGCGGATCCAGCCCGTGCGCGTGACCTCACGCCATTCAAGGTGACGGGCCGTGTACAACAATCCGTATGGGAGAGCCTCGGCGACTTCGATCTGCTGCCACGCCTGAGCGCCATAGAATGCCCCACGCTCATCCTGCACGGGCGCGCTGACCCGATCCCACTTGCATCCTCGGAAGCGGCGGCGCGCATCCTGCCAAATGCACAGTTGGTAGTTCTCGATTCGAGCGGTCACGTACCTTACGTTGAGCAACCAAAGGAACTTTTCGGAGCCATCGAGCGCTTTCTCGCCGACACGGCGCCTGTCTCACATCAGTGAGGAAAGCATGGTCAGAGATGACATCTTGGAGCTTCCAGCGATTCAGATAGACCAGCAGTGGTACGATGTATCACTGCAAACGTGGCACGACGGGACCAAGTTTGCCGGACGGCTATGGTTTGACGGACCGGGCACCGAGCGCGGCGGGATGCCGGGTCGCCGGTTGTTCTCAGGTTCGAACCGCGATGAACTGATCGATCGCGTACAGGAGATACCGATAGACGAGATGCGCGGTCAATTCCGTCACGCGATGACCGATCGACGCCGGTATATGCCGCTGCGCGGAGTCATCGACGAGCTGCTTCACAATGTTCGCATCTACAACCAGGTGGCGGTTGATATCAGAACCGGAGCCAAGGAGAGCGAGCCCGGCGAAGCGGAGCTTGTGGAAGTGCAGAAGCGAATGGTGGAGCTGGTGGAAGGAATGAGAAGTGTGGCGGGCGTCGAGGAGTTGAGCGACGCGTAGTAGCCGGGAATCGGGAATCGGGAATCGGGAATCGAAACTGAGGCAAGGTCAGTAAATTACGACACGTCCTCGTGTTCCCTGTTGCCGGTTCCCTGCCGTGATTTCCAATTCCCAATTCCCGATTCCCGATTCCCTGCAATTCGCCATGCGCCTTTCGCCCTACGACGCTATTCTGGGACCCCTCGAGGCCACCACCTGGCCTGCAATACGTGACGAGGCTGAACAACGAGGGCTGGACACACGCCGGCGTGACCGCTTTGTGCTGCTAGGCAATGCGGGTGCGGCGCTCAAGGAGATGATTCCCGACGACGCGCCCGCCGAAGCTGTCGAGCAGTACGCGGATCTGCTGTACCACGGTTATCAGTTCTGGACATTCGGAAAGCGTACGTTCGAGTTGGACGCGAGCACAACGGACAGAATAACTGCTCCAGTTTACGACTTTGGAAACTGGCATTTTACCGCGCCGCCTTCGGCCTATCTCCAATTCCCGAATCAACGGATATGGGCTCGCGTCGCGGCAGATTCGCCCTATGAACCCGCGGACGGGTGCTTCGTGATTGCGGATGGCACTGAGCCAGCACCCGATGCGGGCATGCATTTACGTGCGCAGCTAGTGCTTGGTCTGCGTGCGGATCGCGCCGGTGTGTCACTGGTGTCATACCGCACTGACTTCGACCCAACGAAATTCGCTTCGCTCGCCGAACGCCCGTGGCGCGAAGATGCGGAGCCGTTCGCGAATACAATTCCCGGCGGAGATCGAAAAGGGTTTCGCACCGTCGCCACCACTAGCGAGTTGGAGGCGCTGGTGATCCGCGCGCTGAGGGAGATAGATGAGGGGCAAGGGACCAGGAACAAGGAACCAGGAACCAGGGAGTGAACTCTCAGTTCCTTTCTTGGCCGTATTTGTGATCGTCTCCGGACTCGGCTAGCCGCCAGGTTTCGAGCCATGGAACCAGTCGTCCAATTCGACCGCGTGGGCAAGTCGTTCGGCCAGCACCGAGCCGTCGATAATCTTTCGTTCAGCGTGCGCCGTGGCGAAGTGTTCGCATTGCTCGGACCCAACGGCGCAGGAAAGACGACGACCGTCCGCATGCTGGTCGGCGTGATCCGGCCCGACGAAGGACGCATGGTCGTCTCCCTCGACAGCCGGACCACCGAAGTTCTCCCGCCTGACAAGACGGGATACCTGCCCGAGGACCGTGGCCTGTATCGGGACATACCGGTGCTCCGCACGCTGGTCTACTTCGGCCGCCTGCGCGGCCTCGAGAAGGACGAAGCGAAAAGGCGCGCCGTGGAGTGGCTTGAGCGCTTGCAGCTACTGGACCGCAAGGACGAGCGTGTGGACGCGCTTTCCAAGGGCAACCAGCAGCGCGTGCAGTTCATTGCCTCGCTCATCCACAAACCGGCGCTCGCTATCCTCGACGAGCCATTCACCGGGCTCGATCCGCTCAGCCAGGAGTTCTTCCTCAGCCTCGTTAGCGAGCTACGCGAGGCCGGCACCACGATCATTCTCTCCGCACATCAGATGGACCTTGTGGAGCGCGTGGCCGATCGCGTGCTCCTTATGAACAAGGGACGCGAGATTCTCTCCGGCTCCACCGAAGAGCTTCACGGCCGCCTCGACGCTCGCCCACGCATCCGGCTGACGCTGGAAGACATGAACACGGTGCCTGCGTTGCGTGAAGATCCGGATGTCGAGGACATCGTAATCGACAGCGACGATCCCAACGAAGCGCAGGTCACGTTGCGCGACGGCGCGGCGGTGGCGCCCTTTCTCACGCGTGCAGTGACGCGTGTTGGAGTACGAAGCATCAGTACTGAGCCACCACGCTTGCATGACATCTTCGTGCGCGCGGTCCGTGAAGACGACAACCGACGATCCGGGAGTTCCGCTTGAATCACTCGAAGCTCAGCTTGCTGGTCGCCGAGTGGGAGTTCCGGCGTTACTTCAAGTGGAAGGACCAGGTGCTCGGGCTGATGTTCTTCGTCGTGACCGGCGCGATCAGCTACGGCGTGAGCCGCATAATGGGTGGCGAGCGCCGTCCGGTGACGGTGGCCACGTCCGGTATTGAGCTGGCATCACCGGCCGGGGGACGCGTACTGTTGGTGCCCGCCCCCGCAGATAGCGGCGCACGCGTCGCGATGCTCGGAGACGGTGACGCGCAGGGCATACTTACCAGACGTGGCGATGGGACGTTCGATCTCCTCGTAGAGAAGGACCCGCGTTACCTCTCTGAGCTTCGGGCGCTCGTCGCGAATCACGTGGGCCGGGAACGACTGGCCGCCTCTGGCCTGAAGGAGTCGGAGCTCGCGCGGATTCTCGCCCCACCGGAAGTAAAGGTTCATTTCACGGATCCCAATCGCGCCAGAACGGGAAAGGCGGAGAAAATCGCGGCGGGCGCGTTCCAGGGCCTGGTGCTGCTTGCGGTATTCACCAGCATGGCATATCTGCTCACCGGTATCACCGGCGAGAAGCAGCTACGGGTCACCGAATCGATCACCGCAATCATCCCGCCGCAGGCATGGATCGACGGCAAGATTCTCGGTATTTGCGCGTACTCCCTCGCTTCCATATGCAACATGGTGGTGGGTGGGCTCCTGCTCGCGTTCGCTGCCAAGCTCGCGTGGGGCTTCTCGCTCCCGGATGTGTTGGTTCGGCCGGGCGTGATACTCGTACTCATCGTGTATTCAATCCTCGGGCTCCTGTTATGGAATGCCTTCTTCGCCGCCTTTGCGTCTACGATCGACGATCCCAATACTTCCACACGAACGTCGATCATGTTTCTTCCCATGCTTCCGGTTGTGATGACCATCATGGTACTGCGCGACCCTGATGACCTCACCGCGCGCATCCTTGCAGTATTTCCGCTCACCAGTCCCTCAGCCATGCCGGCGCGTCTCATTCTTTCGAATCCAACTGTGCTCGAGATACTGGTCTCCGTGGGTCTCCTCGCCGGAACGATCTGGCTCGTGCGTCGGATGGCGGGTCGCGTCTTCGAGATCGGGATGCTCATGTACGGCAAGGAACCGACAATGAGGGAGGTATTGCGGTGGACATCGGCGAAATCCCGTCGCGTGAACCCGGGCGTTTAAAAGAGGTACGGGCCGTCATGCAGCCGAATTGGTCTCGTGATTGGGTACTGCTAATGCGGGCATTCGTTACGCCGGCGCTCGCACTCATGGCTCTCCTCCTCACTTCCTGCGCTTCTGGCCGCAGCGCTGCATTGCCGCTCGTCAAGCCTCGCACCGTCGCGTCCTGGGTCACCACCGGCGATCAGTCCCGCCTGCTCGCGAGACAACCCGATCTGCTATTCAATAGTGGCGCTGTCGACTCGAAAATCCCTGTGATACAGGTTGACTACAGTCAGGAGTTCCAATCTGTTGTCGGTTGGGGAGCCGCAATGAGCGATGCTGCGTCCTATCTAATCCACAGCAAGCTCAGCGCGGGTCAGCGCGAGACCCTGCTCCAGGACCTTTTCGGGGGCGAGCCAGGGATCGGTCTCAGCTTCATCCGCATTCCGATGGGCGCGTCCGACTTCTCCCGCTCGCACTACAGCTACGACGATCGCCCGGCGGGCGAGACGGACTCCACGCTCGCGCACTTCTCGATCGACGTCGATCGAGCCGAGAGGATTCCTGTGCTCAAGCGCGCGCTCGCCATCAATCCGCGGCTCAAGCTGGTGGGCAGCCCGTGGAGTGCACCCGGCTGGATGAAGTCGTCGGGAAGTCTCATCAAGGGCGCGCTGCTCCCCCGGTTCCACGACGCATTCGCCGAGTATTTCCGCAGGTGGATCGAGGCGTATGAGACGGAGGGTCTGCCCACCTTCGCTATCACGCTTCAGAACGAGCCGCACTTCGAGCCCGAGAATTATCCAGGGATGCGCCTCTCACCGGCGCAACGTGCAGCGATCATCGGCCGCCATATCGGCCCGCTCTTCGCCAGTCGCGGTATTCGCGCGGAGATCTGGGATTGGGATCACAACTGGGACGAGCCCGGTTCGCCGCTCGCCGTGCTCGCCGACTCGGTCGCACGCCGGTACGTAACCGCGGTAGCGTGGCACTGCTACGGCGGCGACATCTCGGCACAGACTGCCGTGCACGACAAGCATCCGGACAAGGACGCATACTTCACCGAGTGCTCGGGCGGCGAGTGGGCGCCAGTGTGGGCCGACAACCTGAAATGGAACGTATCCAAGATGGTGATCGGCAACGCCCGTGCATGGGCAAAGGGCGTAGCGCTCTGGAACCTCGCGCTCGACGAGAACCACGGTCCGCACCTCGGTGGCTGTGGCGACTGCCGCGGCGTCGTCACGATTCACTCGGCGACAGGCCAGGTGGTGCGCAATCCCGAGTACTACGCACTAGCCCACGCGAGCCGCTTCGTGCGGCCCGGTGCGGTGCGCATCGGATCGTCGGCTCCGAACGGGTTGGAGACCGTGGCATTCCGTAACGCTGACCACGAGTCGACGGCGCTCATTGTCCTCAATACAACGGCGTCGGCGAGTGAGTTCGCTGTACGAGTGGCTGAGATGTCCTTCACGACCTCCCTGCCCGCTGGCGCGGTGGTGACATTCACCTGGAAGTGAGGGTTGATAGTCGGTCGGAACGTTTTGAGCGACGCCGAATGTACACTCACGACCAGTCGTCGTACTGTTTTACGGATCGGTCTCTCCACCTCAACAGTTGGAGGCGCACCAATGATCTCGCTTAAACAGCGCGTCACTGACATGTCGAAGGGCCTAAAGCAGGCCAGCGACTCGGATGTGATTCATCTCCAGACACTTCGAAAAGCGATTGGGTACGTCGCGCTGAGTTTGCCGGTCACGCTCGTGCTCGGCGAGAATCTTCGGGACTGGCTGCTTTCACATTCCTCGGATGCAGGCCGGGTCTTAATCGAAGGATCGATTAGTGCGTACTTTCACACCGGTATGCGCGAGGTGTTCGTCGGAAGCCTCTGCGGCATCGCGGTCTTTCTCGTTTGCTACAAGGGATATGACCGGCGAGACATCATTGCCGCCCGCGTCGCGGGTATCTCCGTCTTCCTGGTCGCGCTTTTCCCAACCCGCGAGCGGTCGCGTGAGGCAGGTGACTCCGGCCAACCGGTAGTCGATTCCGCCACACTATTCTCCACTGCGAATGCCGCGGACCCGGCATACGTGGGAGTTGTCCACTTCGTCTTTGCCGCGGTCTTTTTCATTACCCTGGCAGTGATGTCAATCCAACTCTTCACACTGTCTGACGTCCCCGAGCCAACCCCGGAGAAAAGGCAGCGCAACCGGGTTTACGTTGTCAGCGGCTGGACTATCCTCATATGCATTGCGCTGATCGCCATAACGAAGCTGTTCCTGGGCGATTCGTGGAATCAGCGAACTAGCCTCATATTCTGGCTCGAGACCATTGCGGTCATCGCTTTCGCGATCTCATGGCTCACAAAGGCTGAAGTCATCCTCGGCGATCAGGTTCCGGCCGCGAGAGCGCGCAAGAACTGATGGATCGTGGTTCAATAATTTTCGGGAACGACCGCCGCGATCACGTCCTTAGCATCACATGACGTGAACAGAGCCTTTACGTGATGAGGTTTGTCTACAACCTCATTGGGCCTGATTGCGAGCCGCTGCCGTAATGTGTGGGTAAAAAAATATCCGCGGTGGACTCTCTCGTTGTTGACAGGTATTTTCGCCTTCCTGTTAATCGCCGCCTGATAGGAGGTCGCATGGACGAGAAGTCCCTTTTTCTGGATTTCTGGACGAATGAATCCAGAACAACCCGCAACGTAATCGCCAGAATCCCTGAGGGATCCGATTACCGTCCGGATCCAAAGTCGCGCACGGCGCACGAGATTGCGTGGCAGATCGTCTGCGAGGAGAGGATGATCATCGAAGCGCTGGAGAGCGGCAAGGTGGAATGGGCGCCGCCACCGCTCCCGGCAACGACGAAGGAAGTGCTCGCGGCATATGAAGATCAGAGCACGGGAATGGCCCAGCGCTGGAAAGCGTTGCCCGCCTCCCGTTGGGACGGCAGCCTCGACTTCTTCGGTACCGAGCGACCCGCGTCGCCGATGGCCTGGAGCTTCCTCTTCGACATCGTTCACCACCGTGGTCAGATCACGACGTACCTGCGGCCCATGGGGTCGACGGTGCCGCAAATTTACGGGCCGAGCGGAGACGAACCTTAGCGAGTTGTGGATTTATGCTTCGGGCGTGACTTCGCACACTGATCCATGGCTATGGCGAACTCAGGCCTCTATGTCGTGATGGGCGTCTCCGGATCCGGCAAGAGCTCCATCGGCTCCGCACTCGCCCACGCGCTCGATATCCCCTTCGTCGAAGGGGATGCGTTCCACCCTGCCGAGAACGTGAAGCGCATGTCTTCAGGAGTTCCACTCACCGACGATGACCGAGTGGAATGGCTCCGTTTGCTGGCCGCGCGAATCCGCGAGGCAAAGGACGCCGGAACGGGATTGGTGATGACCTGCTCCGCTCTCAAGCGATCGTATCGCACCGTCCTTCGCGCGGAATCGCGTCAGCTCCGGTTCGTTTTTCTCCGGGGCTCGCGAGAGTTGATCGCTGAGCGGCTCGCCAGCCGGCGCGGCCACTTCATGCCTGCATCCCTATTGGAAAGCCAGTTCGCCGCGCTCGAAGAACCATCGCCCGACGAGGACGCCTGGGTGTGTGACATAAGGCAATCACCGCAAGAGATCGTCGCCGCTCTTGTGGCCAGCGCACCGGCGCGATGAGCGGAACCAAACGCACCGCGCGACCGCCATACGGCGCGCTCGCACTCATCGGGCTCGGTGGCCTCTTCGCCGGCGTCACAGGGCCGCTACTCAGCACATTCATACCGCCACTCGTGCGCGATGTGCTCGGCGACCAGCGAACGGTCATCGGCGCGATAATGGCCATCGACAACGTGATCCTCCTGATCCTCGTCCCGTGGGCAGGGCCCGCCTCCGACCGAGCCAGCGCACGAGGACGGGGACGATTGCCATTCGTACTCGCCGGCTTCGTGCTCTCGTCGCTGGGCATGGCTGTGCTTCCGGCATCCGCCGCGTTCGGCCTCGGCTTCCTTATCGGTGCGATCGTTCTCCTGCATACCGGGATCAACCTGCAGCGAGCGCCCTTCCAGGCGCTGATGGTCGATCTCGTGCCGTCCCGCTACCGCTCCCTCGCGACTGGTTCCGTCACGTTTCAGATGTGCGTCGGAGCGATCGTGTTCCTGATGCTCGGCCGAATGCTCGGCATGCGGCCGGCATTTCTGATCGCGGCCGGCACCGTTCTCGCTATCGCCGCGGCCTTCGCTGTCGGGCTTCGCGAGCCGGCTGCGGAGTCGCGATCCGCCGAGGTCACGTTTCGTTCGCTCGCGGAGGCTGCATGGTCGGCGATACGCGGCGGGGTGCCGGGCGTGCGGCCCATCTTCCTCGCCGCGCTCTTGCTGCAGTTGACCTTCCAGACGTTCACCACGTGGTATGCGCTGCACGGCACCGAGCGCTTTGGCGTCCGGCCGGAGGACGTGACCACCGGATTCATCGCGTGGGCCGTGGGCGGCGTGATCGGCGCCTTGCCGGCAGGATTCATTGGCGTTCGCATCGGACGGCGAAACGCGATGCTGGTCGGTCTGGCCTTGATGGCCGCCTGCCTGTTCGCGCTCGACAGGGTCACGCAAATCACGCACGCGGTGCCACTGCTGGCGCTTGCGTCGGCCAGCTGGACGTTCCCGACGGTGAACGCCTATCCGCTCTTCGTGGAGCCTGTACCGCGTGAGAGACGAGGCGTCCTCGCATCGCTCTACCTGCTCTGCATTGCGCTTGGCGGCGCAATTGGCGATCCCATGAACGGACGCCTCTTCGATGCCTTTGACAGCTATCGCCCTCTCTTTTTCCTCATGGCGCTGTACACCGCGCTGGCATTCGTGGCAGTGCTTTTCGTTCCACGCGGGGCTGGCGAGGCTGATACCGGCCCGGACACGGTAGACGCGGGGAAACCACCAAGTAGTAGCCGGGTGTCGTAATGGTGGAGTCCAAACTGCATTTACCATGGAGCGTACCATGCGACTAATCGCCGTGACTGTCTGCTTGTTATGTACAGCCCCTCTTTCATCGCTCGCGCCGCAGCGGACGAGCGAGACGACTGCCGAAGGCTTGATGCGCGGTCTCGTCCAATCGATGAACACCACCGACAGCGCGGCGATTGCGGCGTTCGTTAAGCGGAACTTCGTTCTACAAGGACCGAACGTTCCTTCTGTCGAGGCGCGAGTGGATCGTCTCCTTGGTGTTGCGGCAAGCTGGGGGCAGGTAACGATTCGCACCGTGGAGCCGCGTAAGGGCGTAGAGCTCGCGGCGATCGTCCAGGCTGGCCGGACCGAATCGTGGCGTCGCCTTACGATCAATCTCGACTCCGGACCGCCGCTGAAGATTCGTTCGGTTGGGTTGATGCCGGCGCGCGCTCCGGATCGACAGACGGGAGTACTCAGTGAAAGGCAGGTCGTCGACTCCCTGCGAGCCTACGTCGAGCGGTTGGTGTCGCGCGACGCATTCTCGGGAACCGTACTTCTGGCAAAGAATGGCGTACCGCTGTACCGCGGGGCGTTCGGTGACGCAAACAAGGATTTCGGTGTGAAGAACACCCTGGACACAAAGTTCAACCTCGGCTCGATGAACAAGATGTTCACCGCCGTCGCGGTGATGCAGCTCGTCGAGGCCGGGAAGCTCTCGCTCGACGACACGCTGGGGAAATTCATGCCCGCGGGATCCATGCGTCCCGACGTACTCTCCAAGGTGCGCGTGAAGCATCTGCTATCGCATACGTCCGGACTCGGCAGCTATTTCACGCCCGACTGGGATCGCCAGTCTCGCGCGCTGTATCGGAGCGTGGACGACTGGATGCCGCTGATCAAGGATGAGACGCTGCAGTTCGACCCGGGAACGCGCTGGGCGTACAGCAATACCGGAATGCTCGTGCTCGGCAAAGTGATACAATCCGTGAGCGGCATGGACTACTTCGACTACGTTCGCCAGCGAATCGCAAAGCCGGCCGGGATGACGAGCACCGACGCGTACGAGCTGGATCGCGTCAATCCCAGGCTTGCCGTCGGCTACGACCCGGTTCCTGGTCGCGGACGGATGGAATACCGCAACAACTTGTACATGCACGTAATTCGCGGCGGCCCGGCCGGCGGCGGTTACTCCACTGTGGAGGATCTAACGCGCTTCGCCGTCGCGCTCGAAGCTGGACGTCTCGTTAGTCCGGCTAGCGTGCGCCTGCTCACGACCGCGAAACCCGAGGTCAGCTCTCCAACCTACGGTTACGGTTTCATCGTCGACACGAATCCGCGAATTGTGGGGCACAGCGGCGGGTTTCCGGGAATCAATTCGCAGTTGGACATTTATCTGGACAGCGACTACACGGTCGCGGTCATGTCCAATTACTCCGGCGGTGCGCAGCCGATCGTCGAGAGGTCGCGTATGCTGTTGACTACGATCAAATAGCTGCGTGGTGACTGGCGTGCCCTCGGCAATATCGGCATTCTTTCTCCGAGCCACCCGATCACGTTTACAGGCTGGTAAACCGCGTGAACACCATAATGCGGCTGACAGACGACGAGCTGCGCGACGTGCTCGCGCGCGCCGAAGAAATCCAGCGCGCGTCTCGCCATGGGGAAGAATGGAACGCCGAGCTCGCGGCGGTGGTTGGTGCTGCCGAAGAAGTTGGACTGTCGCGTCAGGCGGTGGAACTCGCGCTGAACGAGCGCTTCAATCTCTCCGTTGCGGCACCAGTTGAAGGCGCGCTGACCTGGGCCAAGTCGGCCGATGGCAAGTTCTACGTCGCCGAGGTCTTGTCCACGTTCGAGCACGGCGCTCGCGTGCGTTTCCTGCGTGGGAGCGAACATAGCGTCACCGCGGATCAGCTTCGGCCGTGCGCGTTTATCCCGGGCGAGCGCGTCGTCGCCGATTGGCCATGGTGGGGACCCTGGACCTGTTCAGTGGTCGCATACGATCCAGTCGAGCAGCGGGTCAAGCTGAGCGACGGCTCGGGATCCACGAAGACGTTTCCGGTGGCGGAGGTCTGGCTGCCTCCCGCCAAGGCCAACCTCAGTGCGACTCGCACGCGCGTGTACGCGAGTCTCATCGGAGGTGCGGGGGTCGGCGCTCTAATCGGTTCCATCATCACTGCGTTGCTGATGCGCTGAGCTTGGCGCTCGGCATGATGACCGACACCCGCCTGCTCCTCTACGCGTTCGCCGCGGTCGCAGCACTCATGCTGCTGATCGCGCGCTTCAAGCTGCACCCCTTTGTGGCTCTGGTTTCCGTCTCGCTTGCCCTGGGCGTCGCTGCCGGAATGCCTCTCGGCAGCGCGGTCACGGCATTCCAGGATGGCGTAGGCCGCACGTTGGGGTTCATCGCCGTCGTCCTGGGGCTCGGCACCATGCTTGGAAAGCTGATGGCGGAGTCGGGCGCTGCCACGCGCATCGCCACCACGCTCATCGATCTCTTCGGCGAACGGCGTGTGCATTGGGCGATCATGATCGTCGGCTTCATCGTCGGAATCCCCGTGTTCTTTCAGGTGGGATTCGTCCTTCTCATACCCCTCGTCTTTACAATAGCGCGCCGCACGGGCATGTCGCTTATCAAGATCGGAATACCTTTGGTGGCCGGCCTGTCAGTAGTGCACGGGATGCTCCCGCCACATCCGGCGGCGATGCTGGCGGTCGCCGCCTACCAAGCCGACATCGGGCTCACGATTCTGTACGGCCTGCTCGTCGGACTCCCGACTGCCGCACTGGCGGGGCCAATCTTCGCCACATGGATCGCTCCCCGCATTGCGCTTCCGGCGGAGAGTCCGCTCGCCAGACAGCTGGAAGGCGATTCGGCGCGGGAGATGCCAGGATTCGGAATCTCGCTATTCACAGTGCTGATTCCCGTGTTTCTGATGCTCTTCGCCAGCGCTGCCGACGTCACCCTCGACTCGGCGAACAGCGTGCGCGTAGCATTGCACTTCGTTGGTCACCCGATTGTGGCGCTGCTACTCGCACTGCTGTTCTCGTTCTGGTCGCTTGGACGCGTCCGACGCTTCACGCGAGAGGAAGTGCTCAAGTTCTGCAATGACTGCCTGGGCCCAACCGCAACGATACTGCTGGTTATCGGCGCGGGTGGTGGCTTCAACCAGGTGCTCGTGCAGAGCGGTGTGGGCCGCGCGATCGCCGACATGGCGGTTGGATCACAAGCCTCGCCACTCGTGCTTGGCTGGATTGTGGCGGCGCTCATACGCGTGGCCACCGGCTCGGCGACAGTCGCGAT
>JACMME010000033.1 GCA_014379205.1 Gemmatimonadaceae bacterium | reverse complement strand
GGTGGGCCTGCGAGATTGCCCTCCCGTTCGAAGACGTCGTGACGGCGCCGCGCCTTCCGCCTCGCCCCGGCGACCGCTGGCGTTTGAATCTCTACCGGGTGGAGTCGCGGCCCGTCCCGGCATTGTTGGCGTGGTCTCCCACGCGGAAAGACGACTTTCATCTGCCCGGGATGTTTGGGTCGATTGTTTTCACTGACCGGCAGGTCCCGTAAACGCTCCGACCGGCTTGCTTGTCGGCTGACTGTCCGACCCGCCTTAAACTCGGCTGAGAACTGCCTATGCGAGCGATACCGACTCTCAAAATCAGTATTTCGGGTGTGCGCGGCGTCGTCGGGCAATCGTTGACGCCGACGCTGCTGGTGCGTTTCGCACAGGCGTTTGGTACGTACATGGGGCCGGGCGGTATCGTCATCGGACGCGACACTCGCACTTCAGGAGAGATGGTGCGCCAGGCGGTCGTGGCGGGATTACTGTCGAGCGGATGTCGTGTGATTGACCTCGACATTTGTCCAGTACCAACCGTGCAACTGCTCGTGCGTGAGCGACGCGCACGTGGCGGCATCGCCATTACTGCCAGCCACAATCCGGCCGAGTGGAATGCTCTTAAGTTCATCAACGCCGCCGGCCTCTTCCTCGCGGACGCGCAGGCTCGACAACTTCTGGACATCTATCACCAGGGCGAATACCGGAAGGTTTCGGGGGCGGAGATGCGCGCGGTCGAACCGTCCGTGGGCGCGTTGGATCGACACGTCAAGGTGATACTGGACAAGCTCGGCGAATTACCTACGCTGCCAGGTGCGCGCAAACTTCGCGTGGCGGTCGACTCGTGCAACGGAGCCGGCTCCATTGTCGCGCCTCGCCTGCTTGAGGCGCTTGGCGTGGAACTCATAACGCTAAACGTCAAGCCAGACGGGCTCTTTCCGCGCGGGGCAGAACCCGTGCCGGAGAACCTTGGCGCGCTCTGCGCGGCGGTGCGCGAGCACGGGTGCGATGTCGGCTTCGCGCAGGACATGGACGCTGATCGCCTGGCGATTGTCTCGGAGCACGGGGAGGCTATCGGAGAGGAGTACACCTTGGTGCTCGCGGCGCGTTACGTGCTCGGTCATGAACCTGGACCAGTCGTTGCGAACCTTTCGACCACGAACGCGCTTGACGCCGTGGCGGCCGGCTTCGGCTGCCCGGTCTATCGTTCGAAGATAGGCGAAGCCAACGTTACAGCAGAGATGGTGCGATACCGCGCGGTCATCGGTGGTGAGGGTAATGGAGGCGTCATTTATCCGCGGATCAATATCGCGCGCGACAGCCTGGTGGGCATGGCTCTCGTTCTGCATCTGCTCACCGAGACGGGGCATACAATCTCGGAACTGATGGCGCAGCTGCCGCGCTCCTACATGTTAAAGGAGAAAATAGTCTGCCGTTCCGATCGTATTCGCACGGTACTGCAGCTGGTCCGCAGTCAGTATGCGCAGTGGCCCATGGATCTGCGCGACGGCGTCAAAGTTACAACGCCCGACGGCTGGTTCCTCGTGCGTGGCTCCAACACCGAACCAATTATCCGCCTCGTCGCGGAAGCTGAAGACGAGGAGCGAGCCAGGAGCCTGATCGAGGACGTGAGGTTGCGGGTGGGCGCCTGCCTGGATGCTGAAAGCGCGCTAAGTTCAGGTTGAGTAGTCGCGAAGCAGCGGGGGTAAACCACCCTTCCCAACCTGCAAATTTGCTCCAGTCGAATAGCACGAGCTCACGTCCGCTATTTCGCAGGTTGGGAAGGGTGGTTTACCCCCGCTGCTTGGTTAAGCTCAAGGTCGAATATTGAGGAACTTCCTGTCACTTGATCAGTTC
>JACMME010000339.1 GCA_014379205.1 Gemmatimonadaceae bacterium | reverse complement strand
TTGCTCGTCGAGATGGACGGAATGGAAGGCAGCGAAGGAATTGTCTGGATGGCCGCCACCAACCGCGATGACATGCTGGATGCAGCCATCAGGCGTCCAGGGCGCTTCGACCGTGTAGTTGAGGTTCCATTACCGTCGGCTAATGATCGCCTGGAAATTCTTAGAATCCACGCACAGAAGTGTCCGCTGGACGCCGATGTGGACCTGGAGCGCCTGTCCCTTCTGACGGTTGGGCATTCTGGCGCTGATCTGGCCAATCTTCTCAATGAGGCCGCAATCATTGCGGTCCAGAGTGATAGCTCAGCAATCAATGCTTGGCACGTCGAGCAGGCACGTGACAAGATTCTCCTTGGACGCGTTCGAGCGGGTGTCGTCGTTACGCCGGCGGAGCGGCGCTTGATCGCCCTTCACGAGGCAGGCCACGCCATAGTCGGATTGGTCGCTTGCCCGGAGGACAAACTTCATAAGGTCACGATCGAGCCACGCGGTCGTTCAATGGGCGCGGCACACTTTGCGCCCGAAGCAGACCGGCATTTGTACCCGCGATACTATCTCGAGGGCATAATCGCCAAGGCGCTGGGCGGGCGCGCCGCGGAGCTGGTATTCCTCGGTCCGGACTGCGTGACTTCCGGCGCGGGGGGTGACCTCGTGCAGGCTACCAACATTGCTCGGCGCATGGTCGCTGAGTTCGGCATGAGCGCCGAGGTCGGGCTCGTAAGCGCGGATGCAGCCGCTCAAGGCGGCGCCTTGAGCGGCGGGCTTCAGTCGCAGATCGATGCCGCGGTACGAACGCTGACTGGCGTTCAGGCCGCCAGGGCGGAGGCGATCGTGAGCGAACACCGTGCAGCCGTAAACGCGCTCGCTGAGGCGCTGGTCGAGCGAGACGTGCTGTCCGCCGATGAAGTGCACGAAATCGCCGCTACCTTTGGCGTGATGCCGGCTGTTCGATCAGCCGCGTAGCAAGTAAGGAAGGTTCGGGCTGGGAACTGCGAAACTGTTCGGGTTAGTGCCAGTGCCGGTCTCAGTGTCAGTAGCAGTGGCGAGTGCCAGTCTCAGTCGCAGTGATCAGTGGTCAGAGCAGTGTGGGCGCTGAGCAAGGTTTGATGGCGTGCTGGCAATGGCTGCTTAAGCTATTACGCTCAGATCCGCGAGATCAGCTTTTGTCTCCGAAACGTCTTTGCTCCGTACCAAAGGAGCGCGCCGCTTACGAGCCAGCAGCCTAGCCCAAGCAGCGCTGTTTCACGGGTGCCCAGTATCATGGTTCCGCGTGCCTGATTGACGATGAGCACGACGATCGGAAGAACCAGCAAGCCGCTGAGCTGCATGGATTCCTGCACACCTCGCACTCGAGCTGAGACGAGGACCATGGCAGCCAGACCGAGTGCGGCGACCGCCGGCGCTACCCAGAAGACGAGCACCAGCCACATCGCGTTCGGGAAGAAGACCCGTCCCATCACGGGCCATGCCGCAACGTTGGCGGCGATGCTGTAGAGAACAAAACTCCCCAGCGTGACTGCGAGCGCTGGAATCCACGCGACAACGGTCTTCGCCAGAAAGAGCTCGCCATCGGATAGCGGGGAGTACAGCAGCGCTTCCAGCGTCTTGCGCTCACGCTCCCCCGCAAATCCGTCCGCCGCTATCACATTTGACACGAAAAATGGAAGGATCAGGAAGACCGGCGCAAAGAAATACCCAATGATCAGCACGACCATCGACTGATCGTTTGACAGACCCGCGAGCTCCTGCCGCAGGCCTACTGGAAGGCGCTCCAGAAACTGTACCGTAGTAGCGCCTGCATCGGGAGAGTCACGCATTAGCCGTGGCAGTAGGGCGACCAGGCCGGGCAGAACTCCGGCGAGGATGACCGGCAAAACGATGATCGGAGCGAGTAGTGGTCCACTCCTCCGCACCACCGTCAGGTCCCTCCAGACAAGTGCGCGCACTCCACGCGCGCTCAGGGCGCGGCTCCTTGCGATCTTGCATCATCCTGGAGCGCGAAATAAACGTCCTCCAGCGATGGCTCGCGTGGTGTTACCCTGTACACGCTCACGCCAGCCATTGCGAGTGATTGGACAAGATTGGGAATGCTGTCTCGTTTGACGCGCGAGACGGTAATGGTCGTTCCAACATCGTTTGCAACAGCCGCTTCGAAGCCGTTCAGGCCACCCACCGTCCGGGTCGCAAGCCCGGCCTGCCCTGCACCGATGTCGATGCTCACGTCATGCGCATCACCGAAGCGATGACCTAGCTCAACGGGTGTTCCAAGGGCCAGCAGTCGCCCGTGCGCGAGCACGGCGACCCTGTCGCACAGAAGCTCCGCTTCAGCCAGGTTGTGTGTACACAGGAACACTGTGCGCCGGCCATCATGGGTGAGCTCGCGGATTCGGGAGTAGAGAAGTCGTGATGCCACCGGATCCAGCGATGCGGTCGGCTCATCCAGAAACAGAATTTCGGGATCGTGAAGAAGCAGGCGCGCCAGGGCCAGCCGTTGTTTCATTCCCTTGCTGAAGCCTCCCACGCGCTCGTCGGCGCGATCGGCGAGCTCCATGTCCGCCAACAGCCGGTCCGTGCGGGAGTCAACCTCGCCCGGGGGCACATCATAGATAGCGCCGAAAACCCGAAGGTTTTCACGAGCCGTAAGTCGCTCGTCCAGTGCCGGCGTTTCAGGAAGCACGCCGGTTCGCTTCCGAACCTCGGATCCTTCGCGAATTGGATCGCGGCCAAAAATGCGTGCAACACCTTCGCTCGGTGCCAGAATACCGTTCAACAATCGAACAGTAGTGGTCTTACCGGCCCCGTTGTGACCAAGAAATCCGAATACCTCTCCGCGATGCACTTCGAGAGTGAGTTTGTCCACGGCTACTGTGTCTCCGAAATGGCAACTCAGCCCATGAGTAGCGATGACGGGGTCGGCGATCGGCAAGGAATGTCGAATAGGAATTCTGAGGCTGATCGAGGTCGGGAGATTGACTCTCTACGTAGTACGCATGGCCTTTATCACGCGATCGGCGAATAGGTCCACTTCATCAACCGTGGTGTAGACGTTCGGCGTGATGCGAAGGCCATTGAACTCCTCGTGGAGAATGGGAGTTGTGATGATGCGGTGATTTTCCCAGAGATGCGCATGAAGCTTGGCAGTATCGAGCCCCATCACGTGCACCAGTGCAATACCGCATGATTGCTTCGCGTCCATTGGTGTGAGAACGTGTACGCGATCACTGGCGCTCCCAAGCCGCTTGACCCAGCGGTCGCGCAGGAAGCGCAGGCGAGCCGCTTTGCGTTCAACTCCGATGCCGCGATGAAAGGCCATGGCCGCTGAAATAGCGTTGTGATTCGCGGCGGGGTGCGTACCTATCTCTTCGTATTTGCGGATGTCTTCGTCCATGGAGGCAGGCGCCGCCATTAGCGGCCACAGCTTCTTCTGGCGGTCTTTACGAACGTACAGAAACCCTGTGCCTATGGGTGCGAGCAACCATTTGTGCAGACTGGTACCGTAGTAATCACAGCCCAGCTCGTCACGTGTAAACGGGAAATGCGCAAAGGCATGTGCGCCGTCCACAAAAACCTCGATTCCCCTGGGGCGCGCCATGTCCATGATTTGGCGCACCGGCATGATCTGGCCTGTAAGATTCGTGATGTGCGTGACTTCCAGCACGCGAGTTCGCGGTGTAATTGCCTCACGGAAGCGATCCACGATATAGTCCATCGACGGCGGTGGCACCTTGAACGAGATATGCTTCACAACGACGCCGTCGCGGCGAGCGCGCTGTTCCCAACTGGTTATCATCCTGCCGTAGTTCTGATTGGTGAGGATGACTTCGTCGCCGCGCTTGAGATCGAGACCGAAGATCATG